>JAATGU010000074.1 GCA_015654535.1 Bacteroidales bacterium | reverse complement strand
CTGGATGCCATCGATTACCTTTTGAAACCCATAGCAAAGGAGCGACTGAAAAAAACAATCAGCAAGGCTGAAACATATAAGAAGGTTGCTTTCAGATGATACTGTACTGCAAAAGGTACAATAGAAGCCGGTACCGATGACTTTTTACTTATTAAATCGGAACGCAGGTTTTACAGGATTAATTTTTGTGATATTAGGTATAATAGAAAGTCACGGCAAACAAAACGAACAAACTGGAAAGAGTGGCAATAATGATTGGAAAGGTAAATTCTCTTAAAATATTTCCAATTAATCCTTCACTAATAGCTAGTGGCAAGAAAATAACTACAATAACAATCGTTATGACCATACGAAAGCTACTGCATCAACCGAGGCTCTGATGTAAACAGAATTATCGAAGGCTATTCCAAATTTCACCTCACTGCTTTTATATTCTTTTTCATAATCCCTATTTATCCATCGAGCATAATAATAGGACATAATTCAAATGTATTAAAAAGGCAGAAACTTAGCAGTTTCTGCCTTTTTAATAGCTATATACACAGATCTGCTGTTTATATTATTCCTAATGAGGAATGATCAATAAACTCTATGCAAGATCCAAGCTCCTTGAAAATCTTTTCTGTTTGGGTACTTAGCTTTGAAAGCATCTCTAGCTTCTGCCGCAGAATTTCTATCTGCAAAAGTACTAATAATAACACGATACATATTTGTATCTGGATTAAGAGCAACAACAGCTTTATATCCGTCATTTGCCATATTTTCCTGCAAAGCTTCTGCATTAGCTTTAGTTTGAAAACTTCCACATACCACGCTAAAATCAAGCAAACTACCATTACCTTGTACAGTGACTCTTTCCTGACGTACACCTTCATTTGAAGAAGATACAGTTGGTTTCTTTTTTTCTACCAGCGGAACATCAGCTACAGGAGCAACCTCTATCGGTTCTGTAACCTTTGGTTCTGCAAGTTCCTGTTGTTTTGCCTTTTCATACGCTTTTTTATATGCGCTTTCACCTGATTTACAAGAAGTGAATGCAAAAACAACACATAAACCCATTCCTAACACTGTTAATTTTTTCATAATTTATTCTCTGTTTTTAATTAATAATTTCAGGTTTATATTTTCTGAAAGTTGATTTTTCTCCTTTATAATTTAATTGTAATACTGAGGATGAGAGCTCATCTACATGGAATATCCTGCTACCGTCTTCCCAATTTAGATAACGTTCATAAATGGGACCACCCACTGATTCAGGTAGAACCTTTATGGATAAATCACTTCCCGCTAGGGAATAGTTTCCAAAGAAAGTAGTATATGTTCCGTCTGAAAGTAGACAAATAGCCGAGAAAGAGCCTTTCATAAAGTTATAGAACACACTATCTTCATGTTGAATAGTACCATCTGCCCGTTCATACTGTCTTAATTGCCACTTATTCTCCAAAAGGGATTCATCATTAGAACAAGTACATACTAAAATAATGAACAGTACAAAGAATAATATGTTCAAAATCTTCCTCATACTTCAGCTTTTTTATAAGATATTGTTCCCGTTGCTTGATTGGTAGGCATAATTAATACTTCAGCTATTTGAATATGCGCCGGAGCAGATGCTGCATAGTAAACCGTTTCAGCAATATCAGCACCTGTTAAAGGTTGAATACCTTTATAGAAGTCATTTGCTTTTTGCTTATCCCCCCGAAAACGAACTACAGAAAAATTGGTCTCTACCATGCCTGGTTTTATATTAGTCACCCGCAATGGAGTATCCACTAAGTCTATTCGTAGTCCATCCGATAACGCTTTCACAGCAGCTTTCGTTGCACAATAAACACTCCCACCAGGATAGGCAGCATCTCCTGCAATAGATCCTATATTAATTATGTGTCCTTTACTTCTTTCTACCATTCCCGGAGTAACCAGTCGTGTCATAGATAGTAAAGCCCGAATATTAGTGTCAATCATAATGTCCCATTCATCAAGATTTCCCTGATATTCTTTATCAACACCATAAACAAGTCCGGCATTATTAATAAGAACATCAATATTTTGCCATTTACCTTTCAAAGAAGCTAACGCTTCAACAGCTGCTTCCCGGTCACGAATATCAAAAATAAGCAGAAGAACTTCAATTCCATATTTTGCTTCCAGCTCGTGCTTTAACTCATTCAATTTAGCTTCGTTACGTCCATTGAGAATCAGATCAGAACCCTGAGAAGCAAATTTGCGAGCACATCCCTCACCTATTCCACTTGTTGATCCTGTAATTAAGACAATTCTATTTTTCATTTCTTTCTATCAATTATTCATTTTTTTCCGGGGACTCTTTCAAACTTGGATGTTTTCATCGTTGTCTTAAGTCTCACAGAAGGACGAAAATTTATATTTTTCACTTTAACTGATTGCCCCCTGATTTCGTCACTATCTTGTACAGTACGAGATTCTGCAGAAACTGAAAAGGTCCCTAACTCATCAATACTAACATTATAGCCATCCTGTAATCTATCTTCAATGGTTTGCGCAAGTGCCTCAATGGCCGCTTTCATATCAGCTACATTTAAAGAGCATTTTTCAGAAATGGCTTTACACAGTTCTCTTGTGTCTACAGTTCCTTTAGTAACCACTTGAGCATAGAATCCCTGTTTAGGATTTTCACTAATATTGTCGCGCATAGGCGTCAATCTGTATTGAATACTCATATATCTAAATATTTAAGTTAATACTTCATAGAGAATTAATAATAAGATCTAGACCTTTTAATAATAAAGTATAGAGTATTCTAAAATAGAAGCTACAGTTATTCTATAAAAGGTGTACAACAAAGATATTAATTTATTGTATATATTACTCTAGCACCTTAGTTAAATATGTTTAACTCTCTAAGATTTCTCCGATATACCCACATCTTTGGCGTATCTTTGTACAATTAATATATACCCAGCCGCGAGGCTAATTCAACTATTCACATGACATTTGAACAATTAAACGTAATAACTCCTATTTTAAAGGCTTTAGAAAATGAGGGTTACACCTCACCAACTCCTATACAAGAACAATCCATTCCAATAGTATTACTAGGCAAAGATTTATTAGGCTGTGCACAAACCGGGACAGGAAAAACCGCTGCTTTCTCAATCCCTATCTTACAAAAGTTATATAAGACAGATAAAAACAAAGGAATAAAAGCCCTCGTACTCACCCCTACCCGTGAACTGGCTATCCAGATTGGAGAGAGCTTTACATCCTATGGAAAGTTCACAGGAGTGCGCCATACTGTTGTATTTGGTGGCGTACCACAAAAATCTCAAACCGATGCTTTGAGAAGAGGAGCCGATGTTCTGATTGCAACTCCGGGAAGACTCCTGGATTTGATTAACCAAGGATTCATTTCTCTGAAAACGTTAGAGTTTTTTGTACTCGACGAAGCAGACCGTATGCTCGATATGGGATTTATTCATGATATTAAACGAATACTTCCTCTGCTTCCAAAGAAACGCCAGACACTTTTCTTCTCGGCAACAATGCCTCCGGAAATTGCAAAACTGGCAAACACCATCTTATTTCAACCTGAAAGAGTACAAGTAGCTGCCGTTTCATCGACAGTGGATATTATACAACAGAGTCTTTATTTCGTTGATAAAAAAGATAAGAACGATCTACTTCTTCATCTTTTAAAAAATCCGGAAATAGAATCAGCTCTTGTTTTTACAAGGACCAAACATGGAGCCGACAAAATAGTCAAAGTACTAATCAAAGAAGGAATTGAAGCCGCGGCGATTCACGGAAATAAATCACAGAATGCTCGTCAAAGAGCGCTGACAAGCTTCAAAGATCATACTCTAAGGGTACTTATTGCAACAGACATTGCCGCTAGAGGAATTGATGTTGATCAACTATCTCACGTAATCAACTATGAGCTACCCAATGTTCCTGAAACGTATGTGCACCGCATCGGGCGAACAGGACGAGCTGGAAACGATGGAATAGCCATTGCCTTTTGTGAGCCAGAAGAATTACCTTTCTTAAAAGATATTCAAAAACTTATCGGAAAAAACATTCCTGTAGTAGAAAATCATCCTTATATTTCTACTGAGACAAGAACTGTTATTAAAAGAAAAGATGAAGAACTGAAGTTTAAGGCAAAAGAAAATAAAAAATATCAAGGTAGCCGGACTAATGGTGATTTTTGGCGCAGGCAGAACGTTGGACCAGATAAAGGGAAAAAATAATATTTTTTCCTTATTAAGCTAAACTTTATAATACAAACAATTGTTCTTAAGAAATAACAGTAAAAAAAACAATTATGAAGAGTTTAAATGTATTAGCTGCTTTTTTAGGTGGCGCAGTCATAGGTGCTGCAGTTGGTGTATTGTTTGCTCCTGAAAAAGGTGCAGACACTAGGCATAAGATCGCTGAAATCCTTCGTAAAAAAGGTATTAAACTAAATCGTAGTGACATGGACGATCTTGTAGATGAAATTGCTTCGGAAATAAAATCCAACGAAGCTGAATAATTTAAAATAAAGTCACCATGCCTACGGAAAACAAAACAGTTGACAGTATTTTACAACTCATTACTGAAATCAAAGAGTATGTGATATTACAAAAGGATTATGCAAAGTTAGAGCTAGTAGAAAAATTAACGATTCTAATTTCTACTCTCATTATGGTTCTTGTTATTACCCTTTTAGGTATAGTGACTTTATTCTATGTTCTTTTTGCATTGGTCTATGTTCTAGAGCCTCTGGTGGGTGGACTGCCTACAAGCCTAAGTATTATTGCAGTGATTAGCCTCTTGATAATGGCTTTTTTAGCCATCTTTCGTAAAAAAATAATAATAAATCCCTTGACTAAATTCCTAGTAAAACTATTCCTACAGGATTCAAACAAATAGATTATGAACATCACACCGACATCCTATCCCGGAAAAGATATAACTCTAAGAGATTTATCTCTAAAGAAAGCTGAATTGAAGCAAAAAATAGAACTTCAGCAAGAAAAGATTGTTGCAACCTCTGGAGAATTGTTCTCTCCTTTATCTTCTGCTACTTCAAGTAGTACTTTGGTAAGAAGTTTCAAAACTGGTCTTGCAATTTTTGATGGAGTCCTTATCGGAATTAAATTGATGAGAAAAATCCGAAAATACTTTCATCTATTATAGAGCTAAATCACCTTAAAAAGTGATATCGCAATAATTTGATATTAAAAAACAACCGAAATTTATAAATATAAAGAAAGAGAGAAATGTGTGAATAGATCAACATTCCTCTCTTTTTCTATAAGTCACACATACGTTTCCAAAAGTTTTGCTGTATCTTCGGGAGTAATTGTAATATTAAGCGTTGATGCTGGCAAAAGGATTGTTTCACCGGCCTGAAGCTGAACTTCATTACTTTCATTATCAACAATTTTACAACTTCCCTCCAGACAAATCAATACAACAAAAGAGTCCAATTCCGAATAATCACACGAAATAGTCTCTGTCATATCGTAAAGAGAAGTAGTAAAATAGGGACAAGCAACCAGCTCCACCGGCTCATCTTTTACAACATCATAATATGTTCTGTAGTCATCAAGCACTTCATAATCAATAGCATCTTTTGCTAACTCCGTATGCAATTCACGCGTTTTTCCACTTGCATCTTTTCGATTAAAATCAAATATGCGATAAGTGATATCAGAAGTCTGCTGAATCTCAGCAATGAAAGAACCCGCACCAATACTATGAATACGTCCGGCAGGAAGAAAAAAGACATCTCCTTTTTTTATCGAATATTCCTGTAACACATCTGTAATCGTAGAATTCAGAATTCTTTCTTTATACTCTTTTGGAGTAATCTCCTGAGAAAATCCTGAACGAAGCTTTGCTCCGGGAGCGGCATCTACTACATACCACATTTCAGTTTTCCCCATGGAATTATGACGCCTCTTTGCTAGTATATCCGATGGATGGACTTGTATAGATAAGTCCTGTTGAGCATCAATAAACTTAATGAGCAAGGGGAATGTAGAACCAAAACGAGCATAATTGCCTTCGCCTACTAACTCTTCGCGAAACTGTCTGACCAACTGATTCAAAGTCATCCCTTTGAATATTCCGTTTGCCACTTCAGATTCATTATCCGGTACTCCGGAAAGTTCCCAACTTTCACCTACATTTGGCATCTCTTCAGTAAGATGCTTGAAAGGAATAATTTTATCACCACCCCATAGGGTCTGTTTAAGAATGGATTTAAACTTTAATGGATACATTACTTAGGTTATAAAAATGGTTTATACGCAGCAAACATACATAAAAAATATTAATTTAACACCAAATATCCATTGATTAATATAAAAAAAAAACTAATACTGCATTCAACATTAAGTTTAATAGAAAAGAACAAAAACATTACAATAACAATTAGGTATAAACGAATCTAAATATATCCACTTAGACCTTTGATTATCACACCTAGTAAGTAGAGTCACGAATCGTTTACTTTTAGACTTTAACTTTATGTAAGACACTTTTAATTCATCTTTCACCGTAGCCAAAATGCCATCCACCTGAGCAAGGGCGAACATCCGTCCATGGAAGGAATATCCGGGATTATATCCTTTATCTGCATCGTCGAACATCAGTCGTCCATGATCTATCCGCATGGGAAGGGAAGGATTCTCTTTTTCAAAAATCCGCACCAGTTCAATAAGATGCCCCCTTCCTTCAAGATGAGAGGCCTCCACAAAGTTTCCTTCGGGAGAAACCTCAGTACTCCGTAAATGTATAAAATAAGTGCGAGGAGCAAACTTTTTTGCCAAAGCAGGCACATTATTATGAAGTCCGGCGCTCAGTGATCCCGCACAAAAAGTAAGTCCATTGTGAGGATTGTTCACAGCCTGAAGAAGCCATAGAATATCTTCTTCTCCCGTGACAATACGTGGTAGGCCCAATAGTTGAAACGGTGGATCGTCCGGATGTATGCACATATTTATGCCATACTTATCACAGACAGGCATAATCTGTTGAAGAAAATATTTAAGATTTTCACGAAGCACCTTCTTATCAACGCCATGATACAAAGTAAGTAATTTTTTAAAAAGCTCAACTGGATGCAAATCATCTTCGTTAATATTGCCGTTAACAAAACCTTGTGTTTTGACAATTATAGTATCAATTAATTCGCTTTTTTCCTCCTCAGTGATTGTTTTGCCAAGTATTTTAACTTTTTCTATTTCCTCTGGAGTATAGTCAGCTTCCGCCCATTTACGTTTCAAAATACAAAGATCAAAATAAGCAAAACGTATTTTATCAAAGTAAAGCGAACTACTTCCATCAGGCCATGGATGAGATAGATCCGTACGAATCCAATCAATCACGGGCATAAAATTATAACAAATTGTTTTTATATCCGCCCTTCCCAAATTAGCCAGGCTGACTTTATAGTTTTCTATTAACTGATCTCTGTCCGGTCCACCGTATTTAATGCTTTCACTTACCGGCAGGCTTTCCACAACCGACCATCGCAAATCGGAAGATTCAATATATTCTTTTAGATCATTAATTGCATCAAGCGTCCACACTCCACCATTGGGTACTTCATGCAAAGCTGTTACTATACCCTCCACTCCTATCTGTCTGAGCATTGAAAGGGTAATCTTATCTTTTTTGCCAAACCATATCCATGTCTTTTCCATTATTCATTCTATTTTAGATGCTTTTATTTCACAAAGATAATTTTTATTCTGTATTTTCCTTTCTTTAGCATCAGGAAATTATTCCTGAATATAGAAAGTATCACCTGTTATTTTTACTTTACTTTCCACTACTTGTTTGGAAAAAATCGCTTTAGCATCCGGCTGTTTACCGCCTACGGATATTTGTACTGTCCCGGCTTGCACTACAGCAAAATTATCTTTGTCACGAGCAGACATTTGGAGTGGTTTTAAAATGAACTCAACCAGCTTCGTTTCACCTGCTCTGAGATGAATCCGTTTAAATCCTTGTAAAGAACGAATCGCTTTTTTTAGTGTGCTTTCGGGAAGGGACACATAAAGTTGAGCAACTTCGTCTCCATCATA
The DNA here is from genome assembly GCA_015654535.1 of Bacteroidales bacterium. Taxonomy (GTDB): domain Bacteria; phylum Bacteroidota; class Bacteroidia; order Bacteroidales; family Bacteroidaceae; genus Bacteroides. Next base: position 16,219 of record JAATGU010000074.1, on the reverse strand, counting down.
TTTTCCGGTATTCTTAATTTCAACTGTCACCTTGATATTTTCTCCCGCTTTCACCGTGGAAGGAATCTCCATTAACGAATATTCAAAAGTAGAATAACTCAGTCCATAGCCAAATTCATACAATGGTTTTCCATTGAAATATCGATAAGTTTTTCCTTGCATATCATATTCACTGAAAGCAGGAATCTGATCAATTGATTGATAAAAAGTAACCGGCAAACGTCCGGCAGGATTGTAATCGCCGAAAAGAACATCGGAAATAGCTGTTCCCCCACCTTGTCCCGGATACCAAGCCTCAACAATAGCAGGAATGTTTTCGTTCTCCCAATTAAAAGAGAGTGCACTTCCGTTAAGAAGAACCAGAACAGTAGGTTTTTTCAATTTTTGAATCTCACGGATCAGCTCTTTTTGTGTATCTGGTAAATTAATATCCAAACGATCGCCACCAGAGAAACCTTTTACCTTCACCGGCATATCTTCCCCTTCGAGTAGCGGACTAAGTCCCATACAAAGTATCACCACATCAGATGATTTAGCCAGGTTGATTGCTTCTTGCTTCAAGTTTGGTTTAGGCGTATCCCACAGCAAACGCATAATAGCATATTCCGTATTTTTCTGAGTATACTCCAATCGGATATTATAGACTTTTCCCGCTTCAAGCGTCATTAACTCATAAACTTTTCGCGGATGATGAATATCGTTCCATTTTGTAATCAGTTTATCGTTCATATAAAGATTAAACCCTGAAAAGCCTTCACCTCCCAATGCATATTCACCTGTAACAGGAGGAACAAGTACTCCACTCCACTTTACTGAAAATTGATCATATTTCATATCTGCAAACGGAGCCGTAGTACGCCAGATAAAATCCACATTTTTATCTATACGGGTATGTACAGGATCGCCTCTCCATTCACTATTATCATAATAAGTTGCTTGCAATCCTTTTTCCTTCCTAGTAGAGTCTGTAAAGAGATAATCCATGGGGATCGCCGAAAAATAAGGAAGCTTTTCCGCCAACTGACAACCCTGAGCAAAAGAAATCTGAGCATTTGGCAGTTTTTCCCGAAGGCCCGTCAGTGGGGTTTTAGGATGAGTAGGATAACCATTATAATTTCCAAGTAACACTTCCAAGTCATCAGCGTTGGGACCAATTACCGCCACCTTTTTCACTTCCTTGCTCAAAGGGAGCAAATGGTTTTCATTTTTCAATAATACGATGGATTTACGAGCAGCCTCAACCGCCAATGCCTGATGTTCCTTACTATCTACTACACTATAAGGGATCTTTGAATATTTCACCATCTCAGGTGGATCAAATTGTCCCAGTTTCATACGGGCAAGAATAATACGCTTCACAGAAACATCCAAATCTTCTTCCTTAATCAATCCTTGTTTAACAGCATCAACGAGATGAATATACGTATCGCCACAATTAAGATCAGTACCGGATTTCATCGCCATAGCAGCAGCTTCTTCGGGAGTAGCTACCACATGATGTCCTGTTTTCTCATAAAAATCACGGATAGCCCAACAATCGGATACAATATAACCCTTGAACCCCCATTGTTTTCTAAGCAATTCTTCCAGAAATTTATTACCACAACAAGGAGCCCCGCGGAAACTCTGATACGCACACATCACCGAATAGACTTTTGCCTCCTGTACCGTTTTCTTAAAATGAGGAGTATACGTTTCCGCCATATCATAATCACTGGGCCATACATCAAAAAAATGACGGGTAGACTCTGGTCCGCTGTGCACAGCAAAGTGTTTCGCAGTGGCTATCAGTTTATAGTATTTAGGATCATCACCTTGCAAACCTTTGATAAAAGGGACTGCCAACTCACCCGTCAGGTAAGGATCTTCACCATAAGTTTCCATTCCCCTGCCCCAACGAGGATCACGGAAGATATTAATATTAGGTGTCCAAAAAGTCAATCCCTGATAAATCCCTCTCTTCCCACGGGATGCATATTCATGATGTTTCGCCCGAGCTTCGTCCGAGATAGCATCGGCAATGGTAAACATCTCAGAATTATCCCACATTGCGGCCATACCAATGGCTTGAGGAAAAACTGTTGCTCTTCCCGAACGCGCCACTCCATGCAGACACTCATTCCAGAAATTATGTGCAGGAATGCCCAACCGAGTTATCTCGGGAGAATCATACCTTACAATCTGGACTTTCTCTGCCAAAGTCATTCTGGAGACTAAATCTTCTGTTCGTTGCTCAAAGCTCAGAGACGTATTCTTATAAGGCTCAATACTGCTACAGGCATTAAAACCTACTAACCCACATGCCAGAAGCAGATATTTACAATACATTTGTACTTTCATTATTTTATCTGTTTATTATATCTTAATACCTATTCATTTGTTCTAAACGGAGAAGCAGAAAGTCCTTCTTTATTCCTCAAATTTGCACTATCCGGATTATCAGCCCATGCATATCTCACAGAAACCGGCTGTTTTATATCATCATTCCATACTATAACTTTATCACTATCAATCCGGGCTTTTGCCCAGACAAATTTATGATCAGACCCGGCAATTGCAAATTCCTTTAGTTCTCCATCAGAAGTCAATCCGCTACCTAATCCGGTAAAAGAAAGAATAATCTTATTCTCTTTAATAGTCATTGACTTATAGATCGGACCAGAACTAACCACATGCATCTCACCATACGCAATATTTTGTGCTGCCAGAGACAATCTTCGGCCAACTTCCTTCTTATTCAGCGGATGAATATCGTTCCATTCACCTAAATCGATTGTAACCACCATGGCCGTATTAGGAACTTTGAGTGTGTTTAGCTGTGCCTCTCTCAACATAGCCCAGTTACTTTCAGACGGCTCTTTCTTCACTTCCATAAAATTGGGCAACTGTACATAAATGAAAGGCAGATTTGGTTTACTCCATTTATTTCTCCAATTCTTTATAAGAGATGAAAGCATGGATTCGTATTCACTATAGCGATCTGTGTTTGATTCTCCCTGATACCAGACTACTCCTTTGATTGCATAATTCGTTATCGGAGCTATCATTGCATTGTAAAGTCCCAAAGGTTTATACTGGAAGAAAGTTGTCGATTCCAAAGCGTCCATTTGTGCTCCCACCTTATATTTCCATTTGCCGGTAAGATTAATTTCTTCATTTCCAACTATTAATTTATAAGGTTTGTCTTTTACAAAACCACCCTGACCGCTATAGTTAATGACTCTAATCGTAATATTGTTAATCCCCTCTTTTAAAAGTCCGGCTGATACGGTGTAGATACGTGGAGGATATCGGTAAGAGATTGTGCCCAGAAAATTACCATTAACAAACACAGAGTCACAATCTACAATGCATCCCAATCTAAGGATCGCTGATTTACCAACCATCGAAGCGGGCAAATCAACTTCCTTCCTGAACCAGACTGAGCCATTAAATTCTTTTAGTCCATTATCCGACCAGAAAGAAGGAAGACTCATGGTTCCCCAATCAGATGTATCATAGGCATTATCAAATCCTTTTGTTGCGCTGGAAACTCCTTTATCAGCTTTGTACAGGGTTACGTTCCAATCTGTACTTCTTTTATTTTCTCTTGCTCGTATGCTATCCATATATCCATCAGTACGAAGAACTTTTACTCTCTCCAAATAAGAAGGGAATTGCTTCAGAGCATCTTCACTCAACCAAGCTTCTATTGGTGAACCTCCCACAGCTGACCTAATGATGCCAACAGGTACACCGTATTTCTGATACAAATCTTTTGCAAAGAAATAAGCTACAGCAGAGAAATGAAGGACGTTTTTTGGATTAACTGCCATCCATGCACCTCCTGAAAGATCTTGTGCGGGAGCGTTGAAATCATATTTTAGGGGAATGGCGAACTCTCTAATCTTACTGTTATTGGCTGTATCCACCTCACTTTTATAAAAATCAAGTACTCTGCTTATGGGCAGTTCCATGTTAGACTGACCCGAACAAAGCCATACATCACCTACCAAAATATCTTTAATGTCCTTATCATTTATAGTCATTGTATAAGGGCCACCAGCCTTTTGAGCTGGTAGTTTCACTTTCCATCTACCGGAAGCATCCGCCACCGTGTGATATACGATATTCTTAAATAAGATTTCAATCTTTTCCTTCGGTGAAGCCCATCCCCATAATTTAAGCTCTGTGTTTCTTTGCAAAATCATACCATCGGCAATGAGTCGTGGCAATCTCACCTCTGCATGGGCAAAGGTGATCGAAAAGATCAGTAAAAATAATAGAATGATCTCTTTCCAAAAACTATTTTTATATGTCTGAAATAATATATTCATTTGTTTATCAACTTATAAAAAGGCTACATAACTTTGTTCAAAGACGGACTTTCTGGCGCTCCGAGGTAACTTGGCTTCAAGCCTCCCATATCAAGCAATATTTTTTGCAGGACAATACCCGGATCAATGGCACGATACTTTATTGTATGAAGTCCGGCACTAGTAAAATGATGCTTCGTTGCCGATTCTATGATACTGTTTGCTACCCAACTTCCTTTCTCCTTCTCAGTAACCTTTTGATTAAAGTTCACTATCTGTTCTTCTCCTCCATCAATGGAAACAGCATAACGCAGACCTTTATTCGCATTGAAATTGAGTGTGGGCGAAAGAAGGAGTTTCAAGGTTGCTTCTCCCACTGATTGCAGATAAATATCATATTCCAGTGATACTCCTGTCGCTACATCCTCCTGAGGAACAGCCGTAACAGGAAAGGTTGTGATACCCGAAAGTGTTTTCCCTAATCCGGGAATTACCTGCCAGGAAACTTTATCATTATTACTTGCTGCGGAATAATGTTCAGCTTCGATGGAAACACATCCGTTACTCTCCACAAAAGTCCTGCGTTCTATATTTTCAGGAGCCGGCAGAGAATTAACCTCAAACTTTACAGTAATTGATTTCCCTTTAGTTTTAACAATAATAGCTCCCTCATGCTTTCCCTTTGGAATATTATTCCAGTTTAAACGAACAATTATTCGCTTATCATTTTGAATTATCCCTTTATAATCTGAAATTACAAGCCAATCATTTGACGCTTTTAAGGTATACTCAAACGGCGTTTGACCTGCATTGAACAAGTCGATGTAATACTCTTGTTTTGCAAATGAATCAAATGCCGGCAAACTTATTTCTTCTTTATTCAATGCAGCAACATCTTTTGAACCTTCCACCGCAACTCTCATATCAGCATCCTTTGGAATTGAAATAAAAGAAACTTTAGGCATTACATTCTTATCCGGCTGTTGCCAGTAGGTATATCCTATATGAGTCTGATCCATCATGTGATTCCATTTTCCACCAGTTATTTCTTTATTATAATGCACAGTCAGCAAAGAATCGCGTTCATAAAGCTGTTTCACTTTTACGGCCCACTCATTGGCTGAAGCACGTCCTTGCAAAGCATATAATTGATTTAACGCTTGAGCGGCATACATCTCATTAAGATTTGCACATGCTTGAATGGGGAATAATACTAACTGATCGAAAGCATCACGAGAATCTGTCGGTAAGCGGTTGTATAATTCAAAAGCCTCTTTTTCCAGTTGCTTATAATCCCTCACTACTCTATCAAATTCACGGTAATTCACTGTACTGTATGTATCCGCATTTAATAATTCAGGAGTAACCCTTCTGTTATATTTAGTGTATAAGTTAATCATACGGGCAGCATCTTTGGCATAAACATCGCCAAACTGCCGGGCACACCACTTCTCTGTATGTTCTACCAGATTATTTGCATTGAAGTTCTCAGGATTCCAAGCCATATCAAGGAAAAAACTGATAGGATATTCCATCGGTTTAATATCGCCCACATTCACAATCCAGAGTTTATCAACGCCATAGCGATAGGTCAGATTCATCTGTTCCCATACCCGCTGTATAGACGAAACATTCAGCCATTTATAGTTGCGAGGATCACCCACATAGTCAAAATGGTAATACATTCCATATCCGCCCTTGCGATGAGGGGAACCAAAATCGGGTAATTTGCGTACATTGCCCCAGTTATCGTCGCAAAGAAGTAGTGTAACATCATCGGGTACACGCATTCCTTTATCATAATAATCCTGTACTTCCTTATAAAGTGCCCATACTTGTGGCGTCTCTTCGACTTTTTTGCCGGTAGTATTTTCTATAATAGAACGCTGATCAGCAACAATCTGCTCCAGCAAAGCAATGTTACTCTGTTCGCTCATTGGCTCATCGCCATCACCACGCATTCCAATCGTTACAACACTCTCCCAGTTACGCAAACGTTCCATTCCAAATTTCCAAAACTTTTGCAAAGTCTCTTTATTCGTATCATAATTCCAAGCACCACTACCGTAACGACTCCATTCTACATGTGCTCTTCCCAGTGGTTCGTGATGAGAGGTTCCAATAACAATGCCATACTCATCGGCCAAGGGACCATTGAGCGGATCATCGTCATAGAAAGCATGTCCCCACATGGCAGGCCATAAATAGTTACCTTTAAGACGAAGGATCAGTTCAAATACTTTTTCATAAAATTTGTGATTAAAACCACCGAAAGTAGCACTACTCCAACCGCTAAGTGCAGGCGCTTCATCATTGATAAATATCCCCCTATATTTCACTGCCGGCTCACCATCCGTATACTTTCCACGAATCACATAAACATCTTTTTGTTTTTTCACCGGCACATCGGCCCAATAATACCAAGGAGAAACTCCTATTTGGGAAGAAAGCTCATATATACCGTAGATAGTGCCGCGCTTGTCACTTCCAGCAATAACCAACGCTTCATCTACTCCCGGAAAAGGATGAGCAACAGTTTGAATCACATATTTTTCATTCTTGCCATTGAGTTCGGTAGCATCTATCTTACCGGAACGGATAAGTTGGTTGATCAGGAAACTCTTGCCCAATGTTCCAATCACCAACAGTTGTTTGCTTTGGGGAAGTAAATTGATTAATTCTGGAATTGTTCCACTCACTTTGCCTAAATCTGTTTGTAGATTCTTCGCAGCCCGAATCACTCCGTTAAAATCATTTTGATCAATCAACATGGAAACCGATTGACCAGAAAAAACTAATGGAAAGTTTTTATCGGAACTATTAAACCGAACAAAAGAGCTACCCCAAGCAATTGTCATTTGCCCTGAATAAAGAAAAAAAAGAAATAATAACAATAGATGTCTCAATTGTATTTTCATAATATAAATCTATTTAGATTAATAAGACCAAAAATACAGCTTTATTTATAAGTTTTACTATCGAGGTGTTTCTTTTGCTTATAATCACGTTACACCTTTTCTTACTACGTTACATTTATTTGCCGCCCTGTTACATTACAAATAAACAAGATGGTAATAGTATCTTAAGTCAAGATACCGTAAGGATTCTATTTTAGTTTATTTACCTCTCCTTTCACTCTAAACCAATCAAAATCAACAAACCCACCTATTGATTTCGTCGCATAATTAAAGAGGCTAAATTTATTTCCAGTAAAAACTGATAAATTAAATTTCATGGAAAGTTCATCTCCTACTTTTAAGAACAACCGATTATCGAGACTATATAAAAATGAAGCCTTGCCGATTCCATAAGCAACCCTCGCTTGCAAGTAAACTGTAGACTTATTTATCGCAAGGGAATCGATTGTTGTCCCATTGTTTACCATTATTATATATTTGAGCCCATTTTTTTTCTTAATCCCAATATATGCATATGGATCTTGGAACACAGCAAGTCCTGCCAAATCCCCTTCTATCATTTTATCTGTATTGATTTTTGTAGTAGCAATAGTCGGAGTTGATGTAGAATAATAACCGAAAATCCTTTGAGTAAGAGTATTGAGGGCATCTCGTAAATTATTTGTCACTTTGACAGTTAAGAGTCTCAGACTTCCTCTATTCTGAGTTAACGACCATTTTGTCGAGTCTGGATTGTGATTCCATCCCCACTGCATCCCCAACTTCGGATTATTAAATTCATCACTGGTAGGTAATACTTTAACAGGATAATCTTTCCCTACATTTGGCTTTTTATAGGTTACAACGCCTTTACCATTAACACCAACTATTGGCCAATCATCTTTCCATGTAACCGGTTGTAAAGATGGCATACGACCAAAAGGTCCATTATCAATGAAGAGGATAGTCCACCATTCACCGGTTTGAGTTTTAATCAAAGCTCCCTGATGTATACCCTTATTCTGACCTTCCGTATCACGAATTACCACCTTTTCTTCGTATGGTCCATATATATTTTTTGAACGTAAGGCCACCTGAAATCCGTTTGGTCCTCCATAGGTAGAATATAAATAATAGTAACCATTGAGTTTGTAAAGGTGTGTGCCTTCGAGCCCTTTGGCTAAATCTCCCTTAAAAACTTCTACATCTTTGCCTTTAGCAATAAAATTAGAATCAAGTTCAGTTATCTCTATTGTTTCATATCCATGAGCCACATAGATTTTACCATCTTCGTCAAAAAACAAACCAGGATCATAAAAGCCTCTTGGCAATCTTTTTATCTCCCAGGTACTTTCAGGTTTAGTTGTTGAACAAATAAATCCGCCTTCATCTAAAGTAATAAAAAGCAAATAGAATTTCCCCTTGTTGTATTTGAAACTGGTAGCCCATTGTCCATGTGCGTATCGATTACCATTTTCCAGATTATAGCAGGGACTGAAATCCATTCTTGGAACAGCATTATTACAATATTCCCAGTTAACAAGATCGTTTGATTTAAGTATTGTCACCCCGGGAAAGATAAACATGGTTGTAGTAACCATGTAGTATGTATTCCCTACCCTGATTACGTCAGGATCAGGAAAATCGGCAAAAATTAATGGATTCGTATAAGTACCATTCTTGTTATCACTTTGTAATTTCTGAGCATCCAATTGGTTAAATGATAATAGCCATAGAATGAAAACGACATTGAGTACTTGACGTCTTTTCATAGATTTAATTTTTAAATTAATATAAAATTGCTACTAGCACAAAAAACGCGCTACGCTCCATCACCTATCACGATTCCAAGTTAACGCGTTGATTTACAGGTGTAATATTTGAAAATGTATATTCATTCATCACTTATCCGTCACTTATGCATCACTATTGAGACAGTTCATCCCCTATTTTGCATTAACGAAGACGAATAAACAATATTTTAATTCCAAAATTCAAGTCATCACTTTTTTTTATGTAAATTCAAATTACTATCAGTCTCCTTATGGCTCTTTACAGCATACTGATATTAAATATTTATTCAATCCTGTACAAAAGAATATATTGTTTTGTACAAAATAAAAATATCCTCTGTACAAAAGAAAACAATATTTTGTACAAAAAGAATCGATTATGTGCTGACTACTTTGCATACTTTTTAGTTTGTAACTTGCTCTGCTAATAAATATCGATAAAGGTGATAGATGGACTCCCGAATGCCTTTTTTGTGACGGATAAGTGATGAATGAATATACATTTTCAAATATTACACCTGTAAATCAACGCGTTAACTTGGAATCGTGATAGGTGACGGATAGAGCTATGTTTTTTTGTTCTATTGGGAATTATCACAGAATTACTATTTTTTGCAAATAGAATAATTAATGGAATATACCCGGATCGATTTATAGTCTGATTTATTTGCTAAGTATGTTCACTTGAGTAGTCTTGAGTCCAGATGATTTTGCCGTTACTGTAATAGATCCGGGATTACCTGCTTTCGTACGAACAATCACCAGACAAAGTCCGTTGAATGCTTCACGCTTTTTAGAAGCGAAAGACACCATGTTTGCCGCGTCTCCATTATCAGTTGCTACAATCTCACCGGGACCTTCAATACTAAACTCTATCTGGTTATTTGAACGTGGTACCATGAATCCGTTTTTATCTGCTATCTGAACAGTAATAAAAGCGAGATCTTTTCCATCAGCATTAATAATTTGGCGATCTGCCGAGGCCAATAATTTCATTGGTTTATCGGTTGTCTTAACTGAGTTCTCCGCCCATTTTTTACCGTGCTTATATGCCACTACCTTCAGTTCACCCGATTCGTATTTTACACTGTCCCAACGTAGGCGATACTCATACTGCTCTTTTTTCTTCCGACCCAGTGACTTGCCGTTAATAAACAGTTCAGCTTCGTCTCCCGAAGTGAACACATGTACCGGGGTAATCTCTCCAACACGCTCTGACCAGTTCCAGTGCGGTAAAATATGTACCATGGGCAAATCTGGCCGCCAGTGTGATTGATAAAGGTAGAAACGGTCTTTTGGAAATCCCGCAAGGTCGATGATACCTGAATACGAACTTCGCGCTTCGTAGTATGGAGTTGGTTCACCGATGTAATCCCAACCATTCCAGACAAATTCACCTGCCACGAAAGGATGCTTATCCAGAGTGGAAAATACCTTGTCGGCAGAAGAGCCAAAATCAACAGCATATAGTTCATATGAGCTAACCTGACAAGTTTTCGAATCTCCACCCCTGTCATCATGCACTGATGAACTAATATCTTTCGACACAGGAAATAGGTAGATACCACGACTACTGAATGCAGACGCAGTTTCAGTACTGAGAATCATTTTATTGGGGAATTTCGCATGGAAAGCATCATATTGCGGTGCAGTACGGATACGATCGGTTCCTTCAAATTCCGGTGCTTGACGAATTCCTTCACCCTGATAATTCAGACCAATTATATCAGGAACTTTAGGCAAAGGCATATCAGGTTTTGCATAATTCATGGCGTTGATAGTGGGGCGTGTTGAATCTTCTTCCTTGACAATGTCATATAATCTTTTTCCGATGGCAGCACCTTCTTCTCCTGTATATTGTTCTCCCACCTCGTTGCCAAAGCTCCACATAATTACTGAAGGACAGTTTTTATCTCTGCGAATAAAGGCGCGTGTGTCCGGCTCTGACCAATCGGGAAATATCAGGTGAAAATCGAGTGGCGTTTTTTTACGTTCCCAAGAATCAAATATTTCGTCGAGGACAAGAAAGCCCATCCGATCGGTTAATTCAAGTAATTCAGGTGCTGGTGGATTATGTGACATACGGATAGCATTGCACCCCATTTCACGTAATATTTCAAGTTGTCGTTCGGCGGCACGGGTATTGAATGCAGCGCCAAGAGATCCCAAATCATGGTGTTGGTTTACACCTTTTATAAAAATGTGTTCACCATTAACAAATAATCCTTTGTCCGGATTAAATTCCAGTGAGCGGATACCAAATCGTGTTTCGTATGAATCTATAGGTCTGCCATTCTGCAACAAGGTAGTTACAGCAACATAAATATTAGGTTGCTGTGTTGGCGGTGGACCCCATAGTTTGGGATTTTTAATAGAAACAGAGCCTTTAACCTTAGCACTTTCTCCTGCTACTATCTTTGAGTTTAAGGTTGCAAAATTGTCAATTGCATATCCTATTTTGTTACCCTTAGTGTCCGTTGCATAAATGCGGGTCATAATTTCAATATTAGCATCAGTTTTGGAATCGTTATCTATGGTTACTTCCAAATCAATTGTAGCAGATGTTTTAGAAACATTCTTTGTAGTTATATAGGTACCCCATTGTCCGACATGGACAGGATTATTTTTTGTCAACCACACATTGCGATAAATTCCTCCTCCGGGATACCAGCGAGACGAATTGTTCGGATTGTCTAAACGAATTGCCAATTGATTCTCACCTCCAAGTACAATATAAGGGGTAAGATCTACTCGCCAAGAGTTGTATCCATAAGGCCAACCACCAACCAAATAGCCATTCAACCATACCATGGTATAAGACATTGCACCATCGACATCCAAGAAAATGGATTTTCCTGCATCCGATGCCGGAATATTCAGTTTTTTCCGATACCATGCCACTCCATTGCTTGGTAGCCGACCCATTCCTCCACCAACCTCAGCTTTTTCACCTGACATAAAAGGTCCTCTGATAGCCCAATCATGAGGCAAATTGACTTTCTCCCAAAAGCTATCGTCGAAATTACTCTTTACAAATTGAAAATTACTACCAGGGTTCCCTTTCGGACGGACATATCGTTTTTGTAAATCTTTGATAAAGCGGTTTCCTGTAGGTAATATCCACCGTTTAAGTACTTCCTTGGAGGTTTTAACTTCTACAGCTTCTGTGGGTTTGGCATCTGCAATCCTATTTTCCTTATTGTCAGTAACCTCAGGGCGTACATCATATATTAAGTTATCGGATTTAGCAAATAAATCATACTTATAAAAACGCCATCCATCATTGATGGAAATGCGTTGCCGATTGATATTGCTCACTGGATTAGCCAAAATTTTTGCCAGCGTCAATGTGTTTGCAGACAAAGAGAAGCATAATAGCAAAACAAAAAAAGTTTTCATTCCAGTTGAAGTAAATTTTCTCATATACAAATTCCCTTTTTATTATTGAATTTTTACAGAATAAAAACATTGAAAAATATCAATAATTGTTATCACATTACAATATTTTTCTTCTAGTTACTAATTTTTAAATAATATTATCAATAATTAAACGCCACTGTATGTACTAAATCCACCATCGATTGGCAATATAATACCAGTTATAAAGCTGGCAGCTTCGGAACATAAAAACTGTACAGCCCCATTCAGCTCGTTTATATCTCCAAACCGTTTCATAGGGGTATTAGCTATCACTTTCAAGCTACGATCGGTTAACGAACCATCAGGATTAATAAGAACTGCCCGATTTTGATCGCCAATAAAAAAGCCCGGAGCTATACCATTTACACGAATACCATCGCCATATTTCATAGCCATTTCCATGGCCAGCCATTGGGTAAAATTACTCACTGCTGCTTTTGCTGCCGAATATCCCGGCACACGCGTCATTGAGTGCATGGCTGCCATCGAAGATATATTAATAATGCTTCCCGATTTCTGTTCGGCCATTACCCGCCCAAAAACATAACTCGGATAAACCGTTCCGTTCATATTTAGATCAGTAACCTTATTCCAGTCTTCAATTTTCATATCGAAAAAGCTCTGATCTGGCATTAAAGTTGCTCCGGGAATATTTCCACCGGCAATATTCAGTAAAATGTCAATTCGTCCCCATTCTTTAACTACATCATCAGCTATTACTTCTAGACTTGCCATATCAAGTACATTACCCACATAACCCTTCACCTCACCACCAAGTTCTCTAAATCCGGCAAGCGTTTTATCCAGTTTTTCCCTATTAGTACCTATACCAATAATTTTTGCTCCTGCAAGTATAAAACTACGTGCAATACTACCACCCAACACACCACATACGCCTGAAATAACAGCTACTTTTCCTTTAATACTAAATTGTTCGTTCATACTATAATTGCTAATATTCTTAATTTTATTCTTTCTATTCTGTTAAATTATTCTTGTCCACCTCCACCATCCATTGTCTTTATGGTACCGTCTTCATTATATTCCAATTCAGCTACTTTAATACTTCGTAACCAGGTTTTACCACCTGAGGGCACACTATCGTGGTGGAAAAGATACCATTTCCCTTGGAATTCAACTATAGAATGATGCGTTGTCCAACCTACAACCGGAGTCAAAATTACACCTGCATAGGTAAACGGTCCGTAAGGATTATCTCCAATGGCATAGCATAACCGATGGGTATTTCCTGTGGAATAGGAAAAATAGTATTTCTCGTTATATTTGTGCATCCACGGACCTTCAAAATAACGGCGATCATGATCTCCGGCTTTGAGAGGCTCACCATCCTCATCCAAAATCAACACATCGCGAGGTTCTTCGGCAAACTCGAGCATGTCACTACTGAGCTTTGCCACGCGGGCACACAAAGCAGGTTCATCATCGGCAGGTTCAGTTGAATTTTCAATGGCTTTATTATTCCGGTAGCGTTGCAACTGGCCACCCCATAATCCACCGAAATAAATATAAAAATCAGTAGCATTATCTTCTAAAACAGCGGGATCAATCGTAAAACTTCCTTTTATAGGATCACTCTGAGGGATAAAAGGTCCTTCCGGTTTATCACTCACAGCCACACCAATGCGAAAAATATCATTCTTATCTTTTAATGGAAAATAAAGATAATAGGTACCATCTTTACAAGCCACATCCGGAGCCCATAATTGCCGCCCCGACCAGGGTATATCCTTTACATCAAGGGCTACACCATGATCAGTCACTTCGCCATCCATGCTATCCATCGAAAAAACATGATAATCACGCATATCAAAGTGATCGCCATTATCGTTTTCGGGAATACCCGATTCAATATCGTGCGATGGATATATATAAATTTTACCATTAAACACATGAGCCGACGGATCGGCCGTATAAAGATCTTTGACTAAATATCTTGCTTGTTTCATAAAAGTATAATTCCGGTCCAAAAAATCCCCCTTGGGGGACAAAGACCAAGTTTCTAATAAATAATATTAATTTTCTAATTTTCGTATAATGGCATGCAAAGCAATCCTTGAGTTCCCCAAGGAAGATTTAGGGGGCTGCCATTTTTATAATCGTCTCAACAATTGGTTTTGGATTATAATTCCGGTCAAAAAGCAACGGATAATCAGTACGCCCCTTAATCGGCCAATTATTTCTCCACGACTGGGCATCGGTAACTCCCCACAACGTTACACGGCTTATTTTATCGTGATGTTTTAAAAACAGCTTAAAGAATTGGGCATACCGATCGTGCAAAGCCTTCGCCATAGAATCAGGCAATGCATTTGGATAGGGGTTCAGGGCCGTTTGAGATGCATACGACAAGGATACATCGGCACCTGCATTTTGATCCGGCGAAGGAAGCACCGTTAAATCCAATTCGGTAATCATTACTTTTACTCCCAGCTTTGAAAATGCAATGATACTTTTCTCTTCTTCATCAACCGTCGGAAAAGTCATGTTAAAATGCCCCTGCATACCCACTGCATCTACCTTTATACCTTGCTTCTGCAGATTCTCAATCATTTTCACAACACCATTTCTTTTTCCGGGGAGTGCCATCGAATAGTCGTTGTAGTGCAATTTCGCTGCCGGATCGGCTTCGTGTGCAAACTTAAAGGCCAATGAAATATAATCTTCACCGATTATTTTGTAGAACTTACTTTGCCGCCATGAACCGTTGTCGTTTATTGCTTCATTCACCACATCCCAACCCTGTACACGGCCTTTGTAGCGAGTCATTATGGTAGTAATATGATTTTTCATTCGCCCGATCAATACTTCTCGCGAAACATCTTTCCCTTTTTTATCGACAAAAAACCAGGCGGGTGTCTGTGAGTGCCAGATAAGGGTATGCCCAATGATATACATGTGGTTCTTTTCACCGAAATCGACAAACTGGTCGGACTGTGTAAAGTCAAATTTGCCTTCTTGTGGCTGGATTACTTCGCTCTTCATACAATTCTCAGCTACCACCGAGTTAAATTGTTGCTTTATGATTTTAAGTGCAGCAGTATCTTTTCCCGCAGCCTGTTCGGCATTTATTGCGACTCCAATCAAAAACTTGTTTTTTAAAGCATCTTTCAAAGAGGGTTGCAATTTTTCGGGGGTCTTGCAACTAACTGACAAACTTGCAAACAAACAGATCAGTATTACAAATTTAGATATTATTCTATTTTCCATTATTCTATTCAAATTAAAATATCAAGAATTTGACAACAAATATAGCGGTTGGGATAACACTAGAAGTTAACCGGATACCTGAAATCGCTGAAGCTCTTTGGCAAGTTTTGGTTTGAGCGTGGCTCGTGTGACTTACCAATGTGCTTACAAATAGATCTGGCAATCTTAACTTCTCACCAATTTTCCAATGATTCCAGTAATTGCGGATTATCTACCAATAAGACACAAGTCTTTTATTAATCAATTAATTTTGAAAACTAGAGATGTTACAAAGGGCATTTTTTCAGGACAAGTAATTGTAAGTCCGTCGGCTTCTTGTTTCCATTCTAATTTACCGTCATAACCGAGTAACTTCACAGTTTTTACAGGTTTGTCCAAGTATTTTACATCTGTACCAATTGATTTTATTTTCAACTGTGTGTCTGGTTCTGGAACAGTCATGCAAAATGCATAAAGAGAGCCATTTTTCCCTATAGTAAAACGAAAATCCTGAGAACTAAATTTAAAGTCTGCATGTTTACGGCTCAGTTTTCCTCCAGGAAGCATTTTTAATTTCCCATTTACCATTTCTCCTTCACCGGGAATT
>JAATGU010000070.1 GCA_015654535.1 Bacteroidales bacterium | reverse complement strand
ATCTCGTCCATACGAACCATGTAGCGGGCGAAACAATCTCCTTCGGTATACAGAATTTCTTTAAAATACACTTTATCATATACTCCGTAAGGTTTGCGTTTACGTGTGTCGCAAGCCCATCCCGAAGCACGTCCTGTACCTCCGGTGGCACCGAATGAAATGGCGTCTTCGCGGGAAAGGACCCCTACACCTTTTAAACGCCCCTGAGCAATTACATTGCCCGTGAACACATCGTGGTACTCCTTTAATAAAGGACGAAGATAGACGATAAAGTCTTTCACCCGTTTCACAAAGTTAGGATGAATATCAGCCTGTACGCCACCAATGGTATTATAGTTTTGAATCAAGCGACCTCCGGTGGTTTCTTCAAAGATGTCGAGAATTTTTTCACGGTCACGGAAACCGTAGAAAAAAGCGGTTAGCGCGCCTAAGTCCATGCACAGACAAGAGTAAAAGAGCAGGTGGGAATCAATGCGTTGAAGTTCGTCCATGATAGTACGGATGTATTGTACGCGTGGCGATACTTCTATACCCAATCCTTTTTCAATACACATGCAAAGTGCGTGACGGTTTTGGTGCGCACCCAGATAATCCAAGCGATCGGTCAATGCCAATGTCTGAGTATAAGTGAGGCTCTCACACATCTTTTCAATTCCCCGGTGAATATATCCGCAGTAAGGTTCAATCTTCTTTATCGTTTCACCTTCCAGAGAAGTACGGAAACGAAGTACTCCGTGTGTGGCAGGGTGTTGAGGGCCGATATTGACCACATATTCCTTATCATCAAAAAGAACGTTCTTTGTGTTAATCAAATCACCCTCATTGTTCAATGAAAGCTCATCAGTCGTATCTTCTGTTACTTCGTTGGTCATGCGGAGCGGATTCTCGTCGTCGTTATAGTCTTTACGCAACGGGTAACCTACCCAGTCTTCGCGCAAGTATAAACGACGCATATCAGGGTGATTAACAAAACGAATGCCGAAGAAATCGAACACTTCACGTTCGTTCAATTCGGCAGCTTTCCATAAATCGCTCACTGAAGGTAGTTCTGGATTCTCACGGTCGGCAGTCATTATTTTGAGCGCAATGCTGTGACCATATTGAGTAGACTCCAGATGGTATACTACTCCCATTGTTTCACCCCAGTCCATACCGGTCAGACTTAAAAGAAAGTCAAATTGCGTATCCTTGTCATTTTTTAGTCTTTCGGCTAGTGTATGGAAGGATTCGGCAGGAATGGTAGCTGTCAACTCACCCTGTTCAGCAAATTGTGCTTCGGGTACGATTTCTAATATTCTGTCTCTTATATTCATAGCTTATTTTTCTTCTTTCTCTTGGTGGTTTACTCCTCCGAAGAATTTTTCCAGTTTTACTTTGCGTTGTAGTTGCATCATTCCGTAATAGAAGGCTTCGGGGCGGGGAGGGCATCCGGGAATGTACACATCCACAGGTAAAATTTCGTCTACACCGTTCACTACGTGATAAGACTTTTTGAACGGACCTCCGCTTACTGCGCATCCTCCTACTGCGATCACGTATTTAGGATCGGCCATTTGATCATAAAGGCGTTTCAACACCGGAGCCATTCTGTCTGTGATTGTTCCGCAAACCATGATCATATCTGCTTGGCGCGGGCTGGCGCGGGTTACTTCGAACCCGAAACGGGCCATATCATAACGCGCGGCACCAAGTGCCATGAATTCAATACCGCAACAGCTTGTGGCAAAGGTAAGTGGCCAAAGCGAATTACTTCGTCCCCAATTGATGAGATCGTCCAATGCTCCAAGGAATACATTTGTTCCGTTGGCATTGAGATCAGCAACCATTTTTTCCAAATACTCATTATCCTTGAAGTCTTCATATTGCATAGACTTTATTTTCGGCTTCTTTATTTCCATTCCAAAGCTCCTTTCTTCCAAGCATAAGCCAGACCTAAGATTAGTATACCAAGGAAAAACAGCACACTGATAAGCCCGTTTATTCCCATTTCACCTACAATGGTGGCCCAGGGGAAAAGAAATACAGTTTCAACGTCGAACATTAAAAACAGGATGGCAAACAGATAGTAGCCTACCCTAAACTGCATCCAAGACTTACCTCGTGTAGGAATACCGCATTCGTATGCTTCACCCTTTTGCTCATTAAATGAGCGTGGAGAAATAGCTTTAGCGATGCCCAAAGCAACAGCTACAAAGGCTATTGCCGTAATAACAGCGACAACTAACAACGTAAAATTCATAATTCAATGTACATTAGATTGAATAATATAAAAAGAAATATTTAACATTAAGAATGATTGTGAGCTGGCATCCAGCTTTTAAGAGTGCAAAGATACAATTTATTATTTATCATTTGCAATCTCTATCTAACAAAAAGTCCTTTTTTTATTCTCTTTTTATTTATTTTCAGAAACTCTGGACTTCTTTGTGGAAGACTCTGGACATCTTTGCACAAGACTCTGGACATAATTATGAAAGGGATAAACTTTGTTTTTTAATGTTTTTTCCAGAATTGGGGAGTAAATAGAAGTAATACCGAGAAGAGTTCTAAACGTCCTATCAACATGAGGAAAGATAAAAGCCATTTGCCGCCGTCGGGAAGGCAGTTCCATGAATATGCCGGACCGCATAACCCTAACCCCGGACCTACGCCGCCCATACTCGAAACTACAGTTCCAAAGGCTTCTATATTACCTACTCCCATTGCCATCATTATAAGCCAACTGACGATAAAGATAACTATATACAGTAAAGTAAAGAGTAAGACTGATGATTGTACAGAAGGAGACACCACTACTTTGTTCACTCTTACAGGTAGTATGGCGCTGGGATGGATCATTCGTTTAAATTCATTTTTGGTCATCTTGCTTAAAATAAGCAGACGAATACTTTTTATGGCTCCGGAGGTGGAGCCGCTGCAAGCTCCTAAAAACATGATAACTCCCAGCATTGCCCATAAAAAAGGTTTCCAAGTCATGTAATCTGCTGAGGTGAATCCGGTGGAGGTATGGAGGGATGCCACTTGTAACAGGGCCTTGCGAAAGGATTCTTCCACGCCCATGGGACTGGTAAATATTAAGGTCACAGTGGTTATGCCAGTGAAAATAACCATTGACCACAAAAACCATCTCAACTCTTCGTCGAGAAAAGCTTTCTTCACTTTCCCTTTTATCAAATAAAAGAACAGGGTGAAGTTAATGCCTGATAAAATCATAAAGATGGAAGTCACATATTCAAGATAAGGAGAATTATAATAGGCAATGCTTGCTTGTTTGGTAGAGAAACCTCCTGTAGCCACAGTGGCAAAAGAATGGCAAACAGAATCAAAGAAGCTCATACCTCCCAGCATCATGCAAATAATTTGTGCTACTGTTAGAACCAGATATACGTACCATATCCATTTTGTGGTTACTCCGATACGGGGATGCAGTTTATCGTGCGTAGGGCCGGTCGCTTCGGCAGCAAAGAGTTGCATGCTTCCCATTCCAAAGGTGGGAAGTACGGCTATCGTGAAAAAGATAATTCCTAACCCGCCTATCCATTGTGTCAGACTTCGCCAGTAAAGTAATCCGTGAGGTAGTGATTCTATATGATCTAAAACAGTTGCTCCTGTGGTCGAAAAACCAGACATTGTTTCGAAAAAAGCGTCCACTACTCTGGGGATATATCCGCTGATCAAGAAGGGGAGCATTCCTATTAAAGTAAAGATGATCCATGCCAAGGTTACAATGATATATCCGTCTTTTTTGCTCAGTACTTTAG
Organism: Bacteroidales bacterium; assembly: GCA_015654535.1. Lineage (GTDB taxonomy): Bacteria > Bacteroidota > Bacteroidia > Bacteroidales > Bacteroidaceae > Bacteroides. The sequence continues at coordinate 25,718 of JAATGU010000070.1, read as the reverse complement.
TCGCTTTCTTCCCCATTAGCATTAATAAGATGCCTAAAAGACATGATCCCGCTATCACAATCATAAAGTCATCGAGGTCATCTTCTCCATAAATAAGGGAAACTCCTGCACATGTGAGTAATAACGCAGCTTCAATGAGCGCCAATATGCCCATTATCTTAAAAATCATTTTTACATTAATCATTTCTATCTGTTATCAAATCTCACGTAGATTCAGTTGAAATACTTTTCAATTTTTTTAATCATCATGTTCAGACAGAATACCACCACATGGTCATTGGGCTCTATCTGAGTATCTCCATTTACTACAATTCCTTGACCTTTACGGATTAAGCCTCCGATTGTAGCTCCCTTGGGTAGTCCCAAATCTTTAACTTTGTGTTTGGTTATGGCAGATCCTTCTTTTACAGTAAATTCTGCCACATCGGCATTGGCAAAGGTCAGACATTTTACATTGGATACATCCGCATCCAGCATCATCTGAAAGATATGACTGGCGGCGATTAATTTTTTATTGATAACCGTCCCGATATCCAGACTTTCTGCCATTCCTATATAATCAATGTTCTCCACTTCGGCAACGGTTTTTCTTACTCCCATTCGCTTAGCTGCCAGGCAGGCCAGAATATTGGTCTCTGAATTTTCAGTCACAGCAACAAATGCTTCTGTGTTTTTTATCCCTTCTTCCAAGAGTAAATTCATATCACGGCCATCCCCATTGATAACCATTGTACGATCATCCAATAGTTCTGTCAAATGATTACAACGGGCTACCTTGTTTTCTATTATTTTCACCTGCATATATTCTGGCGCGTATTGGGCTGTTTTTACAGCAATGCGGCTTCCTCCCATAATCATCACGTTTCTCACATCGGCATAATCTTCTTTTCCTGATATTTTGCGAATATGAGGGATGTTTTTTGGAGTCGTGGTGAAGTAAACTAAATCGAGTATTTTTATCACATCATTTCCCCTGGGTATGATTGTTTCGTTGCAGCGTTTGATGGCTACTATATGGAAAGGAACCTCTCGTTCTCCCAGTTCGCTCAGAGGGATATTCAGAATCTCAGCATTCCCTCTAATTTTTACACCAATTAGCACCAATGCTCCTCCGCAAAATTCCCACCATTGGCGGGCCCAGCATATTTTCATAGAAGAGATAATCTCTTTGGCAGCCAGCATTTCCGGATAGATCAGAGAGTCTACTCCCAGTTTTTTAAAGAACTCTTTATTCTTGGGAAGCAGATATTCAAAATTATCAATACGTGCCACTGTCTTTTTTGCTCCAAGGTTTGAAGCTAGCATGCAAGCGGTTGTGTTTCTACTTTCATCCGGAGTAACCGCAATAAAAAGATCTGTTCCCGCTATTCCCGAATTTCTTAATCCTGAGATAGAAGTGGCAGAGGCATTCACCGTCATTAGATCAAAATTGGAGTCGAGAGTAATCAATTTCTCTTCATCATCGTCCATCAAGATAATATCTTGTTTCTCTTGTGAAAGCAGTTTGGCCAAGTGTGTACCGACAGCTCCAGCACCGGCTATAATGATTTTCATTGATTGGAAATTAGTATATTGTAAATATTCTCTTCATCCATTCCGCAAAGCTTGTATAGCTCCTGAATGGTACCATGTTCCACGAAAATGTTTGGAACGCCAATCCGTTTGATTTGAGGATGATAATCATTTTCGGACATAAATTCCAAAATACAACTTCCCATGCCTCCATCTATAATTCCATCTTCCACAGTAATTATTTTGCTGAAGCGTTGTCCCACTTCGTTTAGCATTTCTTTATCTAAAGGCTTAAGAAAACGTAAATCATAATGAGCAATGCTTAATCCGTTGGCTTCTGCGCGGGCAATAGCTTTTGCCGCGATGTTTCCTATCGGCCCAATGCTGATAACAGCCATGTCTTTTCCGTCTTTCAATTTTCTTCCCTTGCCTACCGTGATCTCTTCCAGCGGGCATTCCCAGTTTACCAGTGAACCTCTGCCCCGAGGGTAGCGGATTACGAATGGTCCTTTATTAGGCAGTTGGGCGGTGTACATTAACCGGCGAAGTTCATGCTCATTATAAGGAGAGGCAATGGTCAGATTGGGGATGCAATGTAGATAAGCCATATCAAAGACGCCATGATGCGTAGGGCCATCTTCCCCCACCAGTCCGGCACGGTCTAAGCAGAATACCACATTCAGTTTCTGAATGGCCACATCATGAATGATATTATCGTATGCTCGTTGCATAAACGTAGAATAGATATTGCAAAAAGGAAGTAATCCGTCTTTAGCCATTCCTCCGGAAAAGGTTACGGCATGTCCTTCGGCAATTCCCACATCAAATGCTCTGTCGGGCATTTCCTTCATCAGAATATTCATGGAACATCCCGAAGGCATGGCAGGAGTCACCCCCATAATCTTGCTGTTTTTCTTCGCCAGTTCTACCAGTGTATGTCCAAATACCTCTTGAAAGAGAGGAGGAAGTCCGTCTGTATTAGTTAGAATGCGTTTTCCCGTTTCTTTGTCGAACATGCCTGGTGCATGCCATACTGTTGCCGATTTCTCAGCTGGTGCGAACCCTTTTCCTTTAATAGTGTGCAAATGCAGAATTTTAGGACCTTCCATATCTTTGATATCTTTCAGCACACGAGCGATATTTTTTACGTCGTGTCCGTCTATCGGGCCAAAATAACGAATATTCATCCCTTCAAAGATATTTTGTTGTTGAGCTAACATAGACTTCAAACTGTTGTTAAAGCGTATAATGCTTTTCCGACGTGATTCATTCAGTATTCCCCAATGAAACAATGCGCGTGAAAGTTTATGCCGGATGCGGTTATAGCGGTTGGAAGTTGTTAAGTTGAGTAGATATCCCTTCATTCCCCCCACCGTGCGATCAATGGCCATATCATTATCATTGAGCACAATTAGCAGATTATTCGGTGTGGAAGAAGCGTTATTCAGTCCTTCAAAAGCCAATCCTCCAGTCATGGATCCATCGCCAATCACGGCTACCACATGTCGTTCTTTTTCTCCTTTGCGTCGTGCAGCTACGCACATTCCAAGTGCCGCGGAAATAGAGTTGGAAGCATGCCCACAGGTAAAAGTGTCGTATTCGCTTTCATCGGGAGAGGGGAACGGACGGATCCCTTTAAATTTTCGATTAGTCGAAAATTGGCTTCTCCGTCCCGTTAATATCTTGTGGCCATAGGCTTGATGACCCACATCCCACACAATTCTATCATAAGGAGTATTAAATACATAGTGCAAAGCGACTGTAAGTTCCACTACTCCTAAACTAGCGGCAAAATGCCCCGGATTACAAGAAAGTTCATCGATGATATCTTGCCTTAATTCTTTGCAAACCTCAGGAAGCATATCCGCATTAAGTTTACGAAGATCTCCTGGACTATTTATGCCATTTAGCAAGCCGTATGTTTGGTTATTCTTCATTATTAGACAAATTTAGCGCAAAATTAGTATAAAATACTCATATGATACTTACTTTTGCATTGATATTTTTTTGAAGTCAAATATAATACCTATATATAAATGGAATTCAGAACGTTAGTAGATCTTCCTTATAAAGAATTGGCTCTCACACATTTTGATAAAATGCTGTTGCTTGGTTCTTGTTTTGCTGAAAATATTGGTAACCGGTTGGTGAGCAATAAATTCAATTGTGAGGTCAATCCTTTTGGCGTCATTTATAATCCTGCTTCCATCGCTTATGGGCTACGTTGTTTGGAAGAAAAAAGAACATTTATGGGAGCGGATTTGTTCGAATATAAAGGACTCTATCATAGTTTTATGCATCACAGTTCTTTCTCTGCTTCGTCTGAGGCCGAGTGCCTGAATAAGATTAACACAAGTATGACATCCGCCATCAGTCAATTTCAGGAATTAAACTATTTGCTTATCACTTTTGGAACAGCGTATATCTATGAGCATAAACGCACACGCACTGTTGTGGCCAATTGTCATAAGTTGCCAGATAAGGAGTTTTACCGACGGCTGCTAAGTGTGGATGAAATTGTGCAAATGTATGTTGTTTTAATCAATGATCTGTTGAAAAAGAAACCTGATTTGAAATTTATTTTTTCTGTCAGTCCCATTCGCCATGTGAAAGATGGCATGCACGGAAATCAACTGAGCAAAGCCACGTTGTTATTATCCCTTGACGCGTTAAAGAAAAAATTTCCTGAACATGTTTTCTATTTCCCTTCTTATGAATTAGTAATTGACGAACTGCGGGATTATCGTTTCTATGCCGATGATATGCTTCATCCTTCTTCCGTGGCGGTAGACTATTTGTGGGAGTCTTTCGGTAACTGTTATTTTTCTCAAGAAACCAAGCAAATAATGAAAGAATGGGGCGAAATTAATAAAGCCCTGCAACATAAACCCTTTGACCCGAATGGTGAACAATATCAGCTATTTTTAAGCCAAATAGTGTTAAAGATTAAGCAACTTAAAGAAAAATATCCGTTCTTAGAGGTCGAAAAAGAAATTAAATTATGTCGTACACTATAGAAACTATTTCTCGATTGATAGGTGCTAAACGCACTGGCGATAAAGAATCCCGTATCGACTGGTTATTAACCGACAGCCGCTCACTCTGTTTTCCTGAAGAAACGCTTTTTTTTGCTTTACAAAGTAAGCGAAATAACGGAAATAAATATATTTTTGATTTGTATGCCCGTGGAGTAAGAAACTTTGTGGTCAGTGAACTTCCTGCGACAGAGGATTGGGCTGATGCAAATTTTTTAGTAGTAGCCAATCCTTTGAAAGCATTGCAAAAGTTGGCAGAGCAACATCGTAGTAAATTCCAAATTCCGGTAATAGGAATCACTGGCAGTAACGGAAAGACCGTGGTGAAAGAGTGGTTGCATCATTTACTAAGCCCTGATAAGGTGGTGGTGCGTTCTCCGCGTAGTTATAATTCTCAAATTGGAGTGCCGCTCTCTGTGTGGCAGATGAATGAACAATCCGAATTGGCTATTATTGAAGCCGGGATTTCCGAGATGGGAGAGATGAGGGCTTTGCAATCCATCATAAAGCCTACTATTGGTATTCTTACAAATATAGGTGGTGCCCATCAGGAGAATTTTTTCTCTTTGCAGGAAAAATGTATGGAGAAAGTCTCTTTGTTCAAAGACTGTGAGGTTGTTATTTATAATGGAGACAATGATCTCATTGCGGATTGTGTCGCGAAGTCCATGCTTACAGCCAGGGAAATAGCCTGGTCAAAAACCGATAAGGAAAAACCCCTCTATATTAGTTCCATCACTAAGGGAGTGGATAGTACTACTGTGTGCTATCGCTATCTGGGCTTTGATAATCGTTATTCCATTCCTTTTATAGATAATGCTTCCATTGAAAATTCTCTCAACTGTCTGGCTGCCTGTCTTTACCTCATGGTTCCTACGGATGAGATTGCCCGGCGAATGGGCCAACTGGAGCCTGTGGCCATGCGTTTGGAAGTAAAGGAAGGAAAAAATAATTGTGTGTTGATTAATGATAGTTATAATTCGGATATTGCATCACTTGATATAGCGCTCGATTTTCTTTATCGTCGTTCAGAGGCTAAGGGGATGAAACGTACACTGATTCTTTCCGATTTACTGGAGACAGGACAAAGTACCACGCTACTTTACAGAAAGGTGGCCCAATTGGTCCACAGTCGGGGCATTAATAAGATTATCGGGGTAGGAATGGATATTTCATCTTGTGCTAAGAAGTTTGAAATAGAAAAATACTTTTTTCCCAGCACAGAAGCCTTGTTGAAATCCGAGGTCTTTACATCACTGCGCAATGAAGTTATTTTAATCAAAGGCTCTCGCAACTTCGCTTTTGAGCAAGTCTCCGAAGAATTGGAACTTAAAGTGCACGAAACTATTCTGGAGATCAATCTGAATGCGATTGTTGATAATCTGAATTATTTCCGTGGTAAGCTCAAACCAGAGACAAAAATGGTGTGCATGGTGAAAGCATCTGCTTATGGTGCCGGTTCCTATGAAGTGGCAAAGACTTTACAAGACCATCGGGTGGACTATCTGGCGGTAGCCGTTGCCGATGAAGGTTCCGATCTTCGGAAAGCGGGGATCACCGGATCTATTATCATTATGAATCCTGAAATGTCTGCTTTCAAAACCATGTTCGATTATAAACTGGAGCCAGAGGTTTACAGCTTTCATTTACTTGATTCGTTGATTAAAGAGGCCGGAAAACAAGGAATAACCAATTTCCCTATCCATTTAAAGTTAGATACAGGCATGCACCGTTTGGGGTTTGCACCCGACGAAATGCCTCAACTCATTCAACGTCTCAAAGCCCAGAATGCCGTTCTTCCCCGTTCGGTGTTCTCCCATTTGGTAGGAAGTGACAGTGCCAATTTTGATTCCTTTACCCGTCATCAGATTGAAATGTTTGAAAAAGCATCGTTGGAACTGACTGATGCCTTTCAACATAAGATTTTGCGCCACATCTGTAACTCCGCAGGTATCGAACGATTCCCCGGAGCTCAGTTTGATATGGTACGTCTGGGAATCGGACTCTATGGCGTCAGTCCTATTGACAACTCCATTATTCACAATGTGAGTACCCTGAAAACCACCATTCTTCAGATACGTGATGTGCCCAAAGAAGACACAGTGGGCTATAGCCGTAAAGGGCATCTCACCCGTGATTCCCGTATTGCCGCTATTCCTATCGGTTATGCCGATGGACTCAATCGTCATTTGGGTAACGGTCATGCTTATTGCCTGGTTAACGGAAAGAAAGCACCTTATGTAGGAAATATCTGCATGGATGTGTGCATGATTGATGTTACGGATATAGATTGTAAAGAAGGAGACAAAGCCATTATTTTTGGAGATGACCTTCCTATAACGGTTCTTTCAGACATTTTGGAAACAATTCCTTATGAGATTTTAACCAGTATCTCCACCCGTGTAAAAAGGGTTTATTTTCAGGATTAAATTCTCAGAGGAATTACAAATAAAAGTAAAGGGAAAAATTTGCTATTCAGCTCCTTTTGGTTAGCTTTGCGGGCAAATTATCAATGAATTATTCATCTAATATACGATACGTATGATAAACAATGTTTTGCTTTGGAGTGTGGGCTTTCCGGAAATGCTTGTGCTTGCTTTGATTGTGGTGCTGCTTTTTGGTGGAAAAAAAATCCCGGAGTTAATGAAAGGACTTGGCAAAGGTGTGAAGAGTTTTAAAGATGGTATGAGTGAAGCTGAAGCTGAGATCAAGAAGACCAAGGATGAGATTGAAAAACCCGCTGAAGAAGAAAAAAAATAAGTACACATGGCTGAAATGACGTTCTGGGATCACTTGGACGATTTGCGACGTGTGTTGTTCAGGGTATGCGGAGTATGGCTTGTTTTGCTGCTGGGCTTTTTTATCGCAATGCCCAGCATCTTCGATTCGGTGATTCTAGCTCCCTGTCACAATAATTTTGTTTTTTATTCCTTTCTTCATCAGATAGGGAATGTGTTTCATCTGTCTGATGAATTCTTCACCCAGCAATTTGAGGTGAAGCTGATTAACATAAACCTTGCAGCTCCATTCTTTATCCATATTTCCACAGCCTTCTGGATGTCGGTGGTGGTGTCTGTTCCTTATCTTTTATTCGAGGTATGGGGATTTATTGAACCCGCACTTTATGAAAACGAAAAGAGGAATGTGCGCACCGCTCTTGGAATTGGAACGATAATGTTTTTTTTGGGCGTATTGTTGGGCTACTTTATGGTTTATCCATTGACGTTACGCTTCTTGTCTACCTATCAACTGAGTGCAGAAATCAGCAATCAAATCTCTCTCGATTCTTATATTGACAATTTTATGATGCTCATACTCATGATGGGACTGGTTTTTGAACTTCCTTTGGTTACCTGGCTATTGGCTAAGATGGGAATTGTGACAAAAGCATTTTTGCGTAAATACAGACGCCACGCTATTGTCATTATTTTTGTGGTGGCAGCGGTGATTACCCCTACCGGAGATCCTTTTACCCTCTCTGTGGTGGCCATCCCTCTATGCCTCCTCTATGAAATGAGCATATTGATTATTAAAGATAAACCCAGAGAAATAACAGAATAATCCGTTTGCCCTATGAATGATGAAGCAAACGAATATTATGAATCGCTTCTCGCTATCTATCACCACGAACAGGCTTCCCTGACAGTAAAATACCGTCAGATGCGTGATCTGTTGGAACGACTTTGCAGAGTGTTTATGCAAAATGAACGCCTCCAAATCACAGACTTATCTGCCCGTATCAGTTTTCTGGCTTCTGTGGCCGGACTGAGTCGTGGTGAACAAAACCGGCTTCATACTTTCCGTCTGACCTCCAATGCTGTAATGAACAATAGGGAAAAACCCACAAGGGAGTTCTTTCTTCGCGATCTTCGCACATTGGCTTTTACCGTGAGAACATTGCTTCATTGCGACATTCCCCGTGAACTTTATGAACTATTACCCAAGCCCGCGGATGTAATCATACCCGTCCGTCCTGTTCCCATCGAACGTATTCAGCGGTTACGGGTTTGTTTCCAGTCCTTCGATGATACTTATTTGTATGTGATTCCCGCGGACAGACCGGTGGAGGAACCTTTGCGGGTACGCTATGGAGTCCTTCAAAAGAATGAGGAGTTCAATGAAACGGTGACTCGGCTGTGGCAACATGCCCAACTCAATTTACTCGATATTTCAGTGGATGAAGAGGGTATTTATACTCCTTCCATGATGGTGTTGGAACCTGATTATCTCATTGATATCAGTTCCCTGGCAGAATGTTTCAAAGACTACGGACATCATCCGGCCAACTATCTATTGGGCAAATTGCACTCCATGGATCGTACTTGTCCACTGTTGTTGGGTAACATTGCCAATCTTTTTCTCGATGAATGGATTCATGCCGAGGGAGAGGTGGATTATCTTGACTGCATGCGTAAAGCCTTTCGTACCTATCCACTTGATATTGCCGCGTGTGAAGAGCTGCTCGACCCGAAGAAAGAGCAAGAATTCTTTGCCGATTGTAAAATGCATTTTTTGCATATTAAAGAAGTAGTGACCGAGACCTTTCATGCTCCCGGCTATGAACTGAACAAAGAAGATGCGGTGTTGGAGCCGTCATACGTATGTGAGGCACTGGGGTTGCAAGGCCGGTTGGACTACATGCAGCGGGATATGAGTAGCTTTATTGAAATGAAGTCCGGTAAAGCGGATGAATACACATTGTCCGGCAAGGTGGAGCCTAAAGAAAATCATAAGGTGCAGATGCTTCTTTATCTGGCCGTGCTGGAATATAACATGGGAGTGGATCATCGCAAAGTATATCCTTATTTGCTCTATACCCGCTACCCGTTACTTTATCCGGCAAGACCCTCTTGGGCACTTGTTCGCAGGGCTATCAATCTTCGCAATCTTATTGTGGCGGGTGAACATGCGGTTCAGCTACACAATAGTCCCGAATACACAGCAGATGCGCTGAGTGAGATTACGCCTTCCGTTCTCAATGAGAAACAGCTTCACGGGATGTTTTGGAATCGCTATCTTGCTCCCTCCATCGCTGCCTTTGGAACTCTGTTTTCCGCTTTGTCTCCGTTGGAACAAACCTATTACCTCACGCTTTACAACTTTATTGTCAAAGAACAATATACCTCTAAGTCCGGTGATGGAGATTACGACGGACGTGCGGGTGCTTCTTCCCTTTGGCTGGCCAGCTTGGCAGAGAAGCGGGAAAACGGAGAGATTCTTTACGATCTTGTGATAGTGGAGAATCATGCCGGAGATCAGCATAAAGCCTACGTTAAGTTTTCTATCCCTTGTTGTGCGGAAGAGTTTTTACCCAACTTCCGTGTGGGAGATGTGGTGCTCTTTTATGAACGGAACAACGAGGAAGATTTGGTAACTAATAAAATGGTATTCAAAGGAAGCATCGCCTCCATCACCGCTTGTGACATTACCGTGCGTATCCGTGCCACGCAACGGAATGTTTCCGTTCTTCCTCCGAATAGTACATACGCGGTGGAGCATGATACCATGGACACTGCTTTTAAATGTATGTTTCAAGGACTTACTGTTTTTGCTGAGGCCAATCAAGATCGCCGTGACTTGCTCTTGGCCCAACGTCTGCCTCAGTCTGATGCCTCTTTTGATGAACAAATCGCTCGTGCTACCGATGATTTTACCCGGGTTACCCTCAAAGCACAGGCAGCCCGTGATCTCTTTTTGTTGGTTGGACCTCCCGGAACGGGAAAAACCTCTCGTGCCCTTCGGCAGATGGTCTCCGTTTCTTACGCCAATCCCAAAAATCAGATTCTGCTGTTGGCTTATACTAACAGGGCGGTGGATGAGATTTGTAAATCCATCTCTGCCATATCTCCGGAGATTGATTATATCCGCGTGGGGAGCGAGCTCTCTTGTGAAAAATGTTTCCGCCCCCGTCTGCTGGAGAATGTGTTAGCCTCCTGTAACCGTCGTTCCCAAGTGAGTGAACAGATCGCCGCTTGCCGGGTGTTCGTAGGCACCATTGCCTCAATAGCCAATAAACCCGAACTCTTTCGCCTGAAAACTTTCGATGTAGCTATTGTGGATGAAGCTACCCAGATTTTGGAACCTCAACTACTGGGCATTTTCTGTGCCAAAGGAAGGACGGGAGAGAATGCCGTTCAGAAGTTTATTCTCATTGGAGATCACAAACAATTGCCCGCCGTGGTGTTGCAAGGAGAGGACCAATCTCGTGTAAATAGTGACTGCCTGCTTTCGGTGGGCATCACCAATTTAAAAGATTCTCTTTTCGAACGTCTCTATCGCTTCTATGCCAATGATCCCGATTGTCGGGTAGTGGATATGCTGTGTAAGCAAGGGCGGATGAATCCCGTGGTGGCTCTTTTCCCCAATAACGCTTTTTATGGTGGCAAACTTGAATCGGTAGGATTACCTCATCAAACGGAAACTTCTTTTGCTTATGGTCCCAGAATGCAGTTTATCCCTTCAATAGCCCACACTGATGGAGTAACTGATAAATGTAATATTCATGAAGCCCGTATAGCGGCCAATCTTGCAGTGGAAATCTATCAGCGTTCTCCCGTTTCTTTCAATGTGCAACGCACATTGGGAATTATCACCCCATATCGTAGCCAGATAGCTTTGATAAAGAAAGAATTAGCTCTCAAAAACATTCCTGCGCTCAACGAGATACAAGTAGACACTGTGGAGCGGTTTCAAGGTAGCGAACGGGATGTGATTATCTATTCATTCAGTGTGAATTATGCTTGGCAACTTCACTTTTTGTCAAATATAACAGAAGAAAACGGAGTGCGGATCGATCGAAAGTTAAATGTCGCTTTGACACGAGCGCGCAAGCAGATGTACATTATTGGGGTACCTGAACTATTAAAAATCAATGAAATCTATCGTGATTTGATTAATTTAATACTTCCTGCACTTCATTAACATCTTTGGATAATAAAAAGGCTTATCTTTGTAGCACGTTTTTTTCATAGAGATTTAGATTTAAGGTTAGAAGAATTGTGGAAGTCGTGAGACTTCCCTTTTTTTTGTCTAAATCGTATTTTCATTTAATTTTTGGTTAAAAATTAGAAAAGACAGAGGCCGAATTCCCTTTTTAGGAATTCAGCCTCTATTTTTTTTGGTTTGTTCAATCAAAAAAGTCCGGGTATTCTTAGAACGCCCGGACTTTTTTATTAAGCTATACTGATCATAAATCAGTGATAATTTTATATTTAGGAACCAATGCCTTCATTATTACCCAAGCGGCAAGATAAGCAAATGCACATACGGCGAACATAATGCCGTAAGCTCTTTCCGGAGTTTGTATATATAGATCGGTAATGAATCCTGCAAGTAGCTGAACCAATACACCGCCTATACCTCCTGCCAAACCACCGATACCTGTTACGGAAGCTATTGCTTTCTTAGGGAACATGTCCGACACAGTAGTGAAAATGTTTGCTGACCAAGCTTGGTGAGCTGCGCCTGCCAAACAGATTAAACCGGTAGCCAGATACATTGCCGAAGTACCGAACACTGCCACGTTACCGAAGTACTGAGTGAACAGTAAAAACACAGGGCAAAGGGCAATCAAGAACATAGATGTCATACGGGCCTTGTATACGTTCCATCCTTTGTTCATAAAGAACATGGGGATACTACCACCAAACACACTACCGATAATGGCAATACCAAACACGATAAATGTGGGCCACATTACTTCCTGAGTAGTCATGTGGAACTGTTTCTTCAAGTAATCGGGTAACCAGAAGAGTAAGAACCACCAGATGCCGTCGGTCATAAACTTACCGAAGAAGAAAGACCATGTCTGTGGGTATCTCATCAATTTGCTCCAGGAAACTTTTTCCTTTATACCCGCTTTTTCATTTGCCACTTGTTCCGGAGTTAATTCAGCGTCGTCACTGTGGATTAAAGCGTATTCAGATTCACTCACTTTTCCTTTTTTCATCATCTTAAAAGGACTTTCATAGAGAATGTACCAAAAGATTAACCAAAGGAAACCGGCGGTACCAGTAAGGATAAATGCCATCTTCCATCCCAGGGCACTACCAAAGTGAATAAGACACCAAGGCACAAATAATGCTGAAATCATGGCGCCAATATTCGCACCACTGTTAAATATACCCGTGGCCAGTGCGCGTTCACGTTTAGGGAACCATTCTGTCACCGTTTTGATAGATGCAGGAAAGTTACCTGCTTCTCCCAATCCGAATAAGCTTCTGATCATGATGTGGAAAGTAATTGTTTTGCCTACAAAAGCATTTGCTATCCCGCTAAAGGACCACACGATCAGTGAAAGAGCCAAACCTAGTTTAGAACCGATCTTATCAATAATAATACCTGAGAAAATAGTGGTACCGGCATAAGCGGCGGTGAAGCATGCTGTTACGTAAGAAAAGTCGGAATTTGTCCATCCAAATCCCCCCTCTGCTGTTGGAGAGCAGAAAAACTCTTTTAGAAAAGCAATTACATTACGGTCCATGTAATTAATCGTTGTAGCAAAGAATAGTAAGGAACAAATAACCCATCTGTATCGGGTCATTTTTTCGTTCACATTCTGAAATGTACTCATGATAAATGATTTAATAATTAGTAGTTCATATAATGGGTTCAAAAATACATAATAATTATGAGATATAAATTATAAATTTTGCTCAAAATAGTGTATAAATTGATTGAAACTGAAAGAATCTTGTTACATTTGCAAAAACATTAAGTTTTAAGAGAGAAAAGATAATTTCATGCAGATTGATAAATGTGCCCGTTGTTGGTATGCTGTTTATACAGCTCCCCGTGCTGAGAAAAAAGTAAGAGACCGTTTTCTGGAAGCTGGTATAGAGCATTATCTGCCCATTCAGATTATTGAACGACAATGGCATGATCGTCTTAAAAAGATAGAACAGCCAGTGCTCACAGGTTACATTTTTGTACATATCCTTCCCGAAGAAGCTCAGAAAGTATTGATGACCTATGGTGCCATTGCTTTTGTCCGGGAGCAATCCCGCCCCGCACCCATTCCCGATAGTCAGATGGAGTGTCTGATGCAGATGGTGGAGAAATCCGAAGAGCCTGTCGAATTTAGTATTGCCGAGCTTATGCCGGGTACTCCTGTTCGCATCACTCGTGGTCACCTTTCCGGTTTAATCGGCGAGTTGGTGGACGTTCAGGGGAAATACAAAGTAGCCCTTCGCCTCACAGGTCTTGGTTGTGCCCTTACCACAGTAAGCATCAGCTGTATAGAAAAACTATAAGGAGAGGCTGTTACCGGAACAACCCCTCCTTCAAACTTTATTGTTTTATTTTTCTCTAACTTTACTGTCTTGTCTTTCTTCCTTCGGTCAGAAACTGATTTTTGCTCCTACAAAGTAACTTCTTGGCAAATCCGGACCGTATACAAAGTCGGAATCACGGTCTTTTCCTTTATCTTCGTCGCGTTGAAAAGTATCGAAGATGTTCTGCACACCCGCGTTTACCTGAAGAGCAATTTGTTGAGTGACCGGAATGTCATAACTGAATTTTACATTCATATCAAAGAAGTCCGGAGTGGTTACATTCACATCCTTGGCAATGTATCCTGCGGCATGAGGCACCAGCATACTCCCTGTATAAGTGCCGGAGAGTGCCATGGCAAGTTTCTTCATTGGGGAGAGGGTTGCGGTGAAATAGCCGTAAAAATCAGGAGTGCGAAGCATCTTTCTGTTTCCTAAATCTTCCGAGGAACTCCAGTTTTCGGCATCGTTGTATCTACTTCTCTGTAGCGTTGCTCCAGCCTGAAGTTGCAGGGAAGGGGAGAAAGCAGCCTTTCCTTCAGCGGTGATTCCCATTACTTTGGCTCCGAAACCATTATCCCGTTCTTTTAATATATTTCCTTGGTCATCAACTCCCACATCATTGAGCACAAACACATCTTTTAGCGTGGTGTAAAAACCTTCCAACCGAAAATTGGTAGAAACCTCTCCAAAGGTGTGGTATAGATCCATCGAGGTGCTCAGACTTCTTGATTTTTCGGGCTTCAGATTTGGGATGGAATGAATAATTGCCACTTCACCTCCCACGGCGGATACATGTAGATCTTCGTAATACACTTGTGGCGCGCGAAATCCGGTGGAGTAACTGAGTCGGAAATTGACCTCTTTCACCGGATTGTATCTTAGTGTTGCCCGTGGACTGAACACTGCATGATCCATTAAACTGTGTTTGTCCAACCGTCCGCCAATTAAAAATCCCCATACATCATTTTTCCATTCATTTTGCATAAACACACTTTCTATGTGAACGGTTTGCCGGATGTTGCGGTTATATCCCAATATCTCATCATGTAGCTTGTCATACGTGTATTCCGTTCCTCCGGTAAACTGGGCAGGCATAAATAAACATTGATCCCAGTTATAGGTGTATTGTCCGCCCGCCACATAAGTCAGATCATCGGTGTTGCCATATCCTTTAGGATCCTGGCCCGCTCCCGAGTAACTTTTGCGGTGAGTGCTTTGCATGGAAGCATACAGATTCACCTTGTGCTTATAGTTGGGAGAGAAGAGATCAAAATTGATTCCTCCACCATTAATAGTATGCTCTGCCTGTTCCGCCACATTGGCACGGTCCGGTTGCAGACTTAGGGAATCACCACCCCGGCGGTAATCACTGATATTGTGATATTCAACGGACAATTTGGAATAGTTGCTTGTTTTAAGAAATGAGCGCAAACCAATGGTCTGATTTCTCATCTGAGGCAAATCTGTAAATCCGTCTCCATCGCGGTCGTATCCATCGCGATACCTGCTTTGGCCAAAGAGGTATAATCCCGCTTTGTGATCATCCGTAACCAAGGAAGCGTTCAGACTGGTGTTGTTATCAAACGCATTTGTTCCTCCTATGCTAGTCAGGTCGTGAGAGAACGTTGCCGAATTGCGGGTCGGTTCTTTGGTTATTATATTGATGGTACCTGCTATGGCCGAGGAACCATAGAGTGCGGATCCTCCTCCTTTTATCACTTCCACCCGCTCAATCATGTTTTCCGGGATTTGTTCCAGACCGTAAACTCCTGCCAGTGAACTGTAAATGGGGCGGGAGTCAATCAACACTTGAGTATAAGAACCGTCGAGCCCATTAATCCGCACCTGCTCTGTGCCGCAGGTGTGGCAATTGTTCTCCACTCGTACTCCCGACTGAAAGCTCAGTCCTTGAGCCAGACAAGAGGAATGGGTGTTTTCAAATAGTTTGGAATCCAGAATGTTGACCAACGAAGGGGCCAATTGCTTTGTCGTTTCGTTTCGGTTACTGGACACCACCACTTCATCCAAGGATATTAAATCTTGGCTCAGTGGTATATCCAACTCTATTGTTTTGTTTTTAACCACTGATACTTTTTGGGTAGAGGTGCGATAACCTACTGATTTTAATACAAGTATCCAGTTGCCTATCGGTAAATTATTGAGTACAAAGTGCCCCGACACATCCGTAGTGGTGCCAATCGTTGTTCCCTGAATGGATACATTGATATAAGGTAAGTGCTCTTTGGTTTGAGCATCCGTGACATGCCCAAAGATATTGGCATCTGTGCGAACTCCCGTCGGTTCCATGCCTCTACCCGGAAGTAGTGCACAGAAAAGGCAGGAAAGAAATAATATATATTTTTTCATCCTTCTTTTTTATATAATAAATAGTACGTAAATAAGGATTAAACGTTCGGATCGTTCAATCTCTTCTTATTAAGTTTAAAAGTGCTTATTGAAAAAGAAGGGAGGGGGGAGCCCGTAAAGAGTAAGAGGGGAGGGCTTTCAGGATAATTTTGCAGATAGGGACAACCCGTTCATAGGATTGCGCGATTTCCTGAATAGCTAGATGAAAGCTGGAGGCTTCCACAAA
The DNA here is from genome assembly GCA_015654535.1 of Bacteroidales bacterium. GTDB lineage: Bacteria > Bacteroidota > Bacteroidia > Bacteroidales > Bacteroidaceae > Bacteroides. The sequence continues at coordinate 9,306 of JAATGU010000070.1, read as the reverse complement.
AGGCAATAGCTGAAACTGACAGATCAGACATTTACAAGCATCGCCGCTGGAATGTTGGTTGGCAGTAACGCTTTTCTCTGTTTCATGAACGTGAAAGGTCTTCACAATGCCCATTGGGGCAATGGTGAAGAGCAACAGCCAGGCAATGCCGGCTTGTCGTTTCAAGTTCAATCTTATCCTGTTCATGATGCGAATTTAGCACAAAAGAAATGATGTGCGTTTTTTTTTGCTTTTTTATAACAAATCTTATCATTCTTAATACAACAGATAGGAGATGGAAACTCCGGCTTTGATAGGGGCAAACATTGTTTTGTCCTTATTCGGAGATTCCGGCCGTATACTTCCTTCCGGATAGTCAAAACATCGATATTTTAATAACCCTATTCCCAGAGATGTTTCAATGTTCCATCGGCGGCTGATCACCCAGTCAAAACCATAAGTCAGTCCGGCTGCAACAGCGTCACCCGTGTATTTTTGGTGATTAAAATTAAAATTATAATTCCCGGCAAAACTGGTTAATCCTATGTAATGGCGAGACATTGGGCGACTAAACCAATATCGGAGTTCCGGTGCTACTTGAAAGAAATTGAGTCTGTAACTATCACTGGACATGAAATTTCCCGCTACACTTAAATCTAAACTATAATGTCTGGACAACCGGAATTCCCCTCCGATGTTCGGGGATAATGTGAGCCAATAAAGTCCATTGGTTTTTATCGCTATTCTTTGCGCCATTCCTGTTGAGCCGTACGATAGTAGTACAACAAACAAGATTAGCTTTCCTAAGTTTCTATGGAATGATGATGTTCCGGACATATGCTTTCTTTTTAAGTAGTAATCTTTATTGTATAATAAGTTTCTTACTCTCATAATTTGTAATTTATACCCACTGTAAATTCACCTGTTGCTTTATATCGTCTGCTGTCACTCTTGTCAAGAGACTTATTATAGAGATTGAACGTTGGCTCCAGTGTGAAGTCCAGTTTCTTTGACAGATTGAATTTTGTCTGCATCCCCAGTTTGAATCCCAGCGGAGTGGTGGAATCAGCGCCTTTTTTTGAGGCGAAATTCATATTGGCACCTATCACACCTAGAATTTCAAATTTACGATCTTGATCATATCCGCCGGCCAGCGTACTTAGATTGGGCAGATAATCAGCGCTTATGGTAGTAACATTAATATCTTCTTTTCTCGCGTTATCAAATTCTTTTCTGCCCAGCCCTATGCGAACATAAGACACGGGAGTCATTCTTTTACCTACGGCGATGCCATAGTAACCAAATGGATTCTTGGATGAACCACTGGCAAAAGATCCGCTGTATGCTCCTATACCTAAATTAGCAGAGATAAAATAGCTAGAATGATCGTCTGTCGCGAAATCTTGCGAATGAGAGATTTTATTCGGAGACAATGTATAGTTTAACCCTATTTGTAAATTTGCCATCGGCATCACTTCATTCCTTGGATTCGTTCGGAACGTTCTGCGCAAAGTAGCTTTGGGCTCCACAAAGAGATCCAGATTTGGAGTCGCTTTGAATACCACTTGTCCTCCGGCGCTTAACCCCGGGGCAAATCCTACTTTTTTACGTTCGTAATCCATACCTAAGTTTACACCCGTGAAAGCGTTCAGATCCAGCCTTCTGTCGGGGTCATATCCGAAGAGAATATTCGAGATACTTACCATATAATCGGCTTCCGCTCCTCCGTATAGATACTTTATTCTGTTTTCTTGTCTATATTCTCCATTCAGACCGATTCTCCAGGCCGATACAGGTGTATACCATTTGCCAAAAGCCATTTGTCCTGATATCCCGTATGCATTGTCATGTCTGATGTGGGTTGCCAAAAGATTTGTTCCCGCAGAGAAAGAAAAGAAGGTGTGGTTTTTTTCTTCTTTTAGGAATAAACGTTTTTGTTCTCTGCTGACATCCTTCAGGCGGATATTCACGCCTGCCATTACAGCAGCCACTCCGTCCAGTTTAGCCATATGAATGCTTCCTTCTGAAAATTCGTTCGGATAGATGCGCAATTGCGGTTCTATAAAAAGTCCGAATGAAGGGGTGACATTCCATAATCCTTGCAAGGAAAGTTCCCCTCCTAAATAGCTTCTATGATTAAAAGTGGAAGAACGGAAAGCGATATTTGCCCCCGCAGCTCCAATCAGTTCAAATGTTCTGTCGGGATCATACCCATTCATAAAGGAGGTGATGTTCCATAGATAGTCCACACCAATCGTGGCTATTTTAGCTGAAGGTTTTTTACGGCTTTCCCATAGTTTGCCAATATCCGCGGAGAGTCTTACTCCGGAAGTGTTTGTAAACCATTTCCCAATGTATCCTGCCATTCTGGGATCTACGTCGTTTTTATAAAATGAAGCTTGCCTTATCGGGGAGTTTAGGCCAAAAGCAATTCCAAAGAATGTATTATCCAGAAAACTATTATCAGCACTACTTTCTTGCGGAGAAGCTGCCCTGGATGGATTCGAAGTAAGTTGAAATCCTGTGTTGATTAAGAAATTCACCCGGGTTTTATCTTCTCCGTTTGGTCCTATCGCGTAATACTTGTCGGGATAAAAGTTGATCCGTGGTTCAAAGAAGAAATTTATGTCTCTCGATAATTTGATAGATGCCTGTAGACCCGCTCCTAAACCAAGCACATTTGTATTTTCCTGATTCTTGACGAAATCGTAGCTTGCTCCGCCCACTGCTATTAGTTCAAACGCTCTGTCGGGAGTGTATCCATAAAACACATTATTAAGATTCAGCAGATAGTCAGCTTGTGCACCAACACTACTGATTTTGCTTTTCGTTGCCGGATACTTAAAGATAGCAGCTTTTCCCAGCAAACGAACACCGGAAAAAGGAGAGAGCCATCTTCCTACACCTGCAAAAGCACTTCCGCCTACATAGTTACTAAGCCCCGAACCACCTTTTGCAACCAAACTACCAATGCCTACACCGGAAATCAAGAAAGAATGATCTTTAAAGGTCGAGGAATTAAATTCATTAATAAGGCGTTTATTTCTGGGCGGTGTTCTGAATTCCACTCCACCCACAATGGAACCGGCAATGTTATAGTTGCGCCAATTATCGGTGTAGTCCAGATTATCCGAATAAAGTCCTATACGTGGTTCTATGAAAAGCACATTTCCGTAACTTAACGCATAGCGGGCTTGTATTCCGGCTCTTACTCCCCATGTGCCATAATTGACTCCGGTGTGTTGTGATAACAAATATTCTCCACCGGCAATGCCTAGTAGTTCGAATCTCCTGATTGCGCTGAAATCTTTTGCCAAAGCGGAGAAGTTCATTAAGTAATCCAGACTGACTCCCAGGTCATTCGATTTAACTTTTTCTCCCAATGGATATGAGTTGTAGTATTTTCCAAATAAACCGAAACGTGCTCCGTGGATGGGAGTAAACCAGTGTCCTACGGCGATACCTAGTTCTAATCCGGGATTTTGGGTTCCTTCCTTTCCGGGAACGATGGAAAAGGTGGGACCACTGTAAATTTCAAAAAAGTAATGTGGAATGGAGTCTTGTCCTTCAAATCCTTTGAACTTAGGCATTTTTTGTAACGTTTCCGTTAAATAATCAGGGTAAGATCCGTGACTTTGCGCGCAAAGATCCGAAACTGCGAAAAATAGAGCGATTGCAGTAAAGACTATCTTATATTGTTTTATTCCCGTATATTGTTTTTTGAGTTTCATTGTGTATGTTCTTTTTTATTCGAATTACTTTTTCTCGTTCCCTTGATTAGTGTTTTGAGACAGCATGTCTTTTAACAGATCAATGATGTCAGCATCTGTTTCCGCCACATTTTTATAGGTAGGATCTTTACCGATGGCCCTTTTCAGATAATCGATAGCCTCCATATATAGCGTTGCATTTGCGTTCATATCAGACGCTTCTTTTGATGCCCGGTTTGCACAGATTGCTTTTATATATAAATTTTCGGCAGTCTCTTCCTTTAATTCCCCGGCCTTTTTGTAAGCTGAGATGTTCTTTTTCATAGCCAGTAGCATGATTACCTCATTCAACGTGCCCGATGCCGCGACCACTTTAAAGTTTTCATCGTTGAACCGATGATTCAATACTTCCGTATATGCTTTTATCTCACTGGTGTTCTGGTTATCCTTTATAAAACCAAGAATAGAATCCGCCCGGGAGAGTTGTCTTTCGTGTAGTAGAGTAGCCAGTTGATTCAGGTTGACTTGCTCCGGAGCCTTTTCTCCCACAAACCGTTCCAGTATTTTAGAATCGCCATTTCCTCTTCGTAAGCACATGGCGGATAAATCACAAGCCGCCGCCATAAAATTAGGATAGACTTCCAAGGCTCTTCTAGCTATTGTTTCACTTTTCAACGAGTCTTTTTCGCTCCTGTAAAGTTTAAAAAACTCATATTTAGTTAATTCTTTATAGTTTTTGTCATATAAATCTTTTATCTCCAAAGCAGTTAAAGAGCGATAGACTTTAAAAGAATATTGATATTCCACTTTACGTAGTTTGGGCAAATATTTAGTTGCTATTTCATTATAATAAGGTAACTTGGCAATCCTTCTGCCCTGTAAATTAATGTCTTGGGGATATTTATGAATCAAGCTTTTTATTTCGTTGGCCTGAGTTATCAGCGAGTCTTTATACATCAGGTCCGCCACCGTCTGCCAGTTATCTACATTTGCAGTCTTTTTAGGTTTTAGATTAGCACGTGTACCTTCCGTCAGCACACTTAGAATTTCTTGCATCGCAGTACTCATACGTTGGGCGGCTAGTTTCTTGTTCCTTTCATAATTACCCTCTGGAGAAGCGAAACCATTTATTTCAAAGGCGTTTAGTTGGGCATCTTGATTGCTTTCAATGTCCTTTAGCTTCTTTTTCAAGAGATTTAAATCGGCTACCGTGGTAGAATCCTTCATATCCAGCGTAGCTTGTCCTATCGGAAATTTAAGATACATCTCATCTCTATCGTCCCTTAACTGAGGTTCATCCATGGGGAATAAGGAAGCGTCACTCAATAAACCTCCTGCGAAATCGAATTTTAAGAACCTTAACGGATTAATTACACCACTTGCTATAACCACAGTATCCTCAAAGAGAATATGTTGATAATTCTCCACCGACTGAATAGCGTCACAACGCCATAAGTCATTTAAATTATCCATGTATAGCGAATCCACATAGGGCACTCGTTCGCTTTCTTTTTTTACAATAAATTTTGCAAGCGGATCTTTTTTAATATCAAAGTCATACATACGCGTTTGCGTGATGTTATATTCCCGTCCATCCAGAGAAAGCGGTTTTAAATAGTATCTCTTTTTCTTTGTTTCATTATAAATATAAGGTTGCATTATTAGTCGATTGTAAGAATTAAATTTTGTATTAGGGCTTATAGAAGTTTTTACAATCGCCCAATTGCCATGAATTTCAATATTCGTCGGTTCAACCATCGGGTCCTTATTCTTTTTTTGTTTGCCTCTTACCACCACCTCTTGAAGCATTAAAGCCTTCTTTCTCAGGACCACGTCAATTTTTAATTGCCCCTTCACGTTAACCGTTTCCGTGGCATAATTCATATGTGTAAATTTTAGTTGTCCGGTGTTCTTTACCGTGATCGTATATTTACCATCTTCATTGGTGCTCACGGATAAGCTATCTTTTACGTTCGTTATATTTACTCTATTTACAGGCTCTCCATTCTCATTTACAACGGTACCTCTCACTCTAATCGTCTGGGCATTTGTAGGTAAGCATATCAAAAGGAGAAAAATAAGTACCAAAGTCTCTCTTTGGTGTTTTTTGATGAGAGATATAAAACTGATTATATTCATATTAACATTCGTTATATATATAAAATACCCCTTGAAGATACATACAATATCCGTACTTCCTAGCATAGAAAATAAAATCTAAAATTGGAGGATGAAACATTATATATAGCCTCAAAAATAAATTTATCACATATGTCAAGTAAAGTTGTGTGTTTACTCTTTTGGCTACAAAGATAGGAATAATTCCTGAATTATAAATATAAGAACAATTCTTAGAACATAAAGTTGCTAAATAGTGATAAATTAATGGAAAGTTAGACTATATATGTATACTTAAAAACGGGAGAAAAAAAGCACATTCTTAAAAATAAAAATCCGATAAATTTGTTATTTATGTAATAGAAACATTATTTTTGTACTACATAATAATTAAGATCAATATGAAATTCGTAGATAGAACGGAAGAATAGAGTCGGTTAAAGTACCTTTTCTTTTGCGTCAAGGCAAAAGAAAAAGTACATTCTTTGAAACAATAAATATAATTTTATACCTCACTTTTGAAACAAAAAAGAGCATTTTATACCTCACTTTTAAAACAAACAATTATCTTTGTACTTGCAAATCAATTAGAAATAAAATATGATAAAGAGGAAGGAGCTAAAAGCATTGCAAGATTGGGCATCCGATGGCAATCGGAAACCTCTTGTGCTTAGAGGGGCCCGTCAAGTGGGAAAAACTACTTTGGTTAATGAATTTTCCAAAACATTTGATACCTATCTATATTTGAATTTGGAGAACTCTAAAATGGTCGCTCTTTTTGAAGAGGATAATTCTATGGAAGAACTCTTAATGAATATTTGCTTAGTTTGCGGAAAAAGTAGAGGTGAACGAACGTTATTGTTTATTGATGAAATTCAAAACTCTCCCAAAGCGGTGGCTCGTCTGCGTTATTTTTATGAAGAGATGCCTCAATTGTATGTTATTGCAGCTGGTTCATTACTCGAAAGTCTGATTAATGTATCTATTTCTTTCCCTGTAGGAAGAGTCCAGTATCTGGTACTTCGCCCTTGTTGTTTCCTTGAATTTTTACAAGCGATGGATAAGCAGATGTTAGTGGATGCCATTCAAACACAATCTATCTCCTCTGCCATCCATCCTATGATAATGGATTTGTTTAATTTATACACATTGGTAGGGGGAATGCCAGAGGTTGTAGCTTCGTTTGCAAGAAAAAAAGAGGTTGTTCCTTTAAATACCATTTTCGAATCATTGCTTATAAGTTATCGCGATGATGTTGAAAAATATGCTAAGAACGAGACCAATAAAAATGTGCTTCGTCACATTTTAAAGAATGGATGGAAATATGCTGCTGAACGTATTACATTAGGTAATTTTGCACAATCGGCGTATAAAGCCCGCGAGATGGGTGAAGCTTTCCGCGCATTAGAAAAAACAAGCCTGCTGGAACTTGTTTATCCCACTACCACCTATCAGATTCCAATTATTCAGGAGAACAAAAGATCACCCAAACTTTTGTGGTTAGATACCGGAATTGTAAATTATGCCGCAGGTATACAAGAGGAAATTGCATTAAGTAATGATATTCAAGATGCATGGAGAGGTAGAATTGCAGAACACATCGTTGGACAAGAATTATTTACGCTAGATAATCGCCCATCGTGTCATCGTGACTTTTGGGTACGCGATGCCAATGGAGTGAGTTCAGAGGTGGATTTTGTTATTCAGCACAAAAATCAGATTATTCCTATAGAAGTGAAGTCGGGGCACAATTCTAAATTAAAATCCTTGCATTTATTCATGGATAAAGTAAATCATGATATGGCAGTTCGTGTATGGTCTCAACCATTCTCTGTAGATAATGTGATTACACACCAAGGTAAACATTTCAGATTAATAAATCTTCCATTCTATTATTTAAGCGAATTACCTGCCATATTAGATAAATTAGCAAAACCCGTGCAGCCTTGACTTTTTCTTTTTGGTACCTTTAAAATATATCAACACGAAAGCTTAACCGAAGCTTCTTTTATTTCGTTAGCAATCGTATCCAGCGCCTTCTTCAGAGTATTAAGTTCTTCAGGCGTAAAAACGGAAGGCTTTCCATTAGAAAGATTTCCATTAAGCTTATTGTGCAGCCAAGCCCGTGACTTACCAAAGAAACGGCTTGCGATATATGCGATAGAAACATATTGAATAATAGGTTCCAACTGAACCGCGACAGAAAGTTCCTCTTTACTAAAGAACCCTTCAAATGATAAATCCTCATCTATTCCAGGCCAATAGATACCATATTTCCCTACCTCAAAAAGTTGCCTTTGTTCCGGGCTAGCTTTTTGCAACAAGCGGAAATTTATGATAGGTAAGCTCTTAATGACTCCTTTTTTTGTTTGGATGTGCACATTTGTATCGTCTACCCAAACCTTTGCAACATCTATTTTCATAAGTTTATTGTTTTTATTTGATTGAAGCGAGCGAGGCAAAGCTTTCTTAATTAGATTTGGAATTAAAGAATTAAGGTTTGGAATTAAAAAATCAGATCCTAAATTAGCTTTAGAATTAAGATCGGCCTCATGGATTTTGCGTAAAGAAATCAGGAGTGTGTAGAGCCCTCTTATACGTTGTCAGCAATATACCAAGATGCCGAATGTTATCATTTTATTTCGTCATATAATGATTTTAAAATCTGTTCTATAAAATCAGTCTGAACGTTTTCCATTTCCGACTTATCATAAATGTATAAAAGTATAATTCTATCTTGATTTACTTCAAAATAAAAAATAACTCTGCCACCACCACGTTTTCCTTTTCCTTTGCTTGATATGGCAATGCGAGCTTTTCTACAATTAGGAAATAATTCATCTCCCATCAAAGGTTTTTTTTCCAACTCTGAAAGGAACGCAATATAATCATCCTTTAAAGAATGATACTTTTTTTCTAACTTTTTTAGAGCCTTTTCAAATTCCGGGGCTACTTCAAAGTTCATTTGCCAACTGATATGCCGATTTAAGAGTCCTTTTACCTTCCCGAGATTCTTTTACCTCCTTAAGTCCTTTCCTTATACTCTTAGCTACCTTATCAGCTTCTTTAAAAGCTAAGTATTTCTTATACTCACTTTTAGACATTTCAACTACGATCTTTTCCATAACATTCCTTTATTAAGTTTTTGACTTAAATTATTCCACTACAAAGATAATACTTTTATTTATAATTTCACTAAACCAGTGAACTAGACTCTTCCTTTTTCTTTCTTGTGACTTTGTGGGGTAAGTGGTTCTTTTATTTTCCAGCGAGCGAGGCAAAGCTTTCTTAATTAGATTTGGAATTAAAAAATTAAGGTTTGGAATTAAACAATTAGATCCGAAATTAGCTTTAGAATAAGATTGGCCTCATGGATTTTGCGTAAAGAAATCAGGGAGTATGTAGCGTAAAGCGGGAGATGCTGTTTGAGCGAAGCGAGTTTCATCTCCCGTAGCGGAATACCCACTGATTTTAGCAAAACCCGTGCCGCCTTGACTTT
>JAATGU010000060.1 GCA_015654535.1 Bacteroidales bacterium | reverse complement strand
ATGCGCTCGGGCGTCGGCACATGGATGAACATAAAATCAGATAGACCAATTATTATGTTCATTGCTCAAGATTCATTGAGATCATATTCTTACATAAAGTCTTTAAAGAAATACTTGAAAATAGAAGATTTTACATCCCAAAACATTGCTGATGAATACGCAAGATTGATTCAACGTGCATTGTTGCCAAAAAAATAATTGATTGACCAATATAACCAGTGACAGGCACTAAGTAGTTACGGATTTTCTTCTTTTGAATCTTTTTTATCCCGTTGAAAAACGCCTTTCACTTTTTGGATTAAACCCGTAACTTTCTTGGCAAAATTCTGCTTCTTTTGAGAGATACCTACTGATTCCAATACGGCTGGTCGTAATATTTGCAAAAGATAATTGAAAGTAGAATGATATGGATCTCTCTCCATAGATACGCGAATATGACGTGGTTCCTTATTCTTTTTATCGGGATTATTACTCTTTAAGACTCCGTTTGTAATGGTACTGACAAATGTCTTGGTTGTCATTTCTCTATCTTTATTCCTTAAAACACTTATTCCCAAATTGTTATATAGCATAATCATTTCTATACCAGCCCTTTTACTTGACGCATCGGTACTAAAAGTCAGAGAGTTTACAAATCCGTTCTCTATTTTAACCGAAGCCAGAGGAATAATCAGTTGATTTAGTTCTCTTAAATCAAATTTATGAAGATGGACTTTGAGATGAAAATGGTCGTTGAGAGAATCAACAGGTAACATCCAAGTAGCAGTAAAGTATCCAGCACCCATAAGCTTACCATCGGCATCTAATTTTATATATTGCTTAGGGCGAGAAACTATATTAGTCAATCCCGATAATTTACCATTCATTTCGGTAAAAAAGATCACGCCGGTTGTAGTTCCCTTTTTGGGTAGTTCTTCATAAACAATTTTGAAGTTCTTCAAATCGGCATTATTTATATCAAATTTTACAGGCGATTTTTGTAATTCTTCGTAAATCATGGGCATAATGTTGTGTTGTATTTCGATCTGCTGATTCTTGTAATTCAACAACTTAACATCTTTCATCAATAATTCTTTGGCATGTAATATATTATTTGAAAAGTATCGGGCAAAATCAATTCCCGACAACGATATATGTCCTACTCCCACATCAAACCAATCTCTATGTTTTGGCTGATGGTAAGCAAATTCTGTTTTTGAATAACTGGGAACTAAATGCAATTGCTCTATTTTTAAGCTGCCTGCTTTTTTTTTCAGATCAATTGCTCCTGCCTTTATAGTATAAAATCCATTATTGATTGGAAAGTGTAAGTTTCGGGTACTAAAATTAATATCATCCAATGCGAATGTTTTTTTCTCATTATCTAACACCAATCCGGTGAAAAACAAGTTGGTAGTATTGCGTTGTTGTTGCCTGTTTAATTTTCCATTTAAAGTACCAGCATAATCAATATTGGCATCAGATATATTAAACTGATTTATGGATACCCGTTTTGCCAATTTTCCTAAGATTTTATAAAAATCCTGCTTTTTGGATGATGATGTATTGATTTGTCTTGTTTTGAAGATCTGATTTATTTTCAGTACAGGTTTAACAATATCGACACTTGATAGATTGAATATATCATCACCTAATTTGACATCCTGAATATCTATATTTTTAGTCTCAAAATGTAATTTAAGACTGGGTTGCTCCAGCCCCACATATACAATACTCGCATTTTTAAGATTTATTTTCTTTACACTGAGGACATCTATGTAAGGAGACATTCTTTCATACAAAGATTTAGAGGCCAAATTTCGGGTCTTCCTCTTAGATCGATGAGTAATATCCGAATCATAAACCTTTACAGATGGCCTGCTTATTTCAAACAAATTGAAGTGAAGCTTTTTATAACTAAAGAGCCAGATTAGGTTGACCCTCTTAAAATGTATTTTCTCTATTTGTATATCGAAATAGTTTTTCGGTAAACTATCTTTAGCTTCCCACTGCTTAAAGACTACCGAATCAGGATACAACTCTATCCCATCCAGCGTCAGTTCTCCATTAAATAATCCAATATGTAGATGTTTGGAATTAAACTTATAAAAACCACCTGTAGCCTCAGTGATGTGTTCGCTCAGTTTTTCTCTCAAGACTCTCTCCAATCGATAGTTCAGATACCAGTTGATAAAAAATCCTCCCACAATAATTACTATTATTATGGAATAAACGATTTTAAGCAACTTTCGTTTTTTTATTTCCATAGAGAGGCCATCTTATTTTCAACAATATCAATAAAATTATTTCTATATTAAAACAAAGCCTCAGCCATTATGTTTCATTTTAAGCAAAACTGCCAAGCTTTACCCTAATAATGATTAATTTTGTTGCTACGACACAATAAAGTCATTATTTTCTACCTACACAAATACCCGTACACCAATAAAAAAAGCATTTTAAACTCCCATCTGCCACTATTCCAAATTAATCAGCTAATTTACAGGCTACCTATTCAAAAATAGTCCAATTCATCTACCACTAACCTCCCACCTATCTCCCACAAAAAAGCCTTTTTTGGTAAGCGTCTCCGCGATACCATTCGGTAGATTTGGATATATCTTAACTGCAACATTCCGGCTATAAAGGAACTGTCGTAGTTTGAGTTTTGAAGCGGAGCTCTCGGAGCTTTTCCGGAATACACTTTTTCATTAAACAAACAGTTGTACTGCCGGTAAATCTGTTTGATGAATTTGGGTGGAATATACTTATAACGGATGAAGTCCGTATAGCTTACAATTCTGGCTTTTTCCCGGTCAAAGTCTGGCTCGGTGGGAAAAACTTCTTCTATAACTGTTTCCAGGTCGAAGAACTCTTTACGTTTTGCGTTATTATTGCCCCGCTCTATTAAAGAAACCGGAGTACTTATTTTTTCTGCCTGAGTTTCTTTAATTCCGGTTTGGATATTTATTTTCTCTGACTTATTGAACAGGAGCTTGTTTAGTCCACGATTTTTGTTGGACAGAGTCTGCATATTTCCTTTCTTCTGAAGAAGGGCTTCTTCAAGTGAGCGGATAGTATCGTCAAAGTTGCAATTTGAACAGAGAGTTGATTTATTTGTTCCAAATGAGCTTTTTCTCTTTCGGAAAAAAGCCTGAGCTGGTCTTCTAATAATTCAACGATCCGTTTGTTATTCATGCCTTAAAGATACAAATAATAGCCCGGACTAACAAGAAAAACAGGTGTTATTTAGAATCTATATATTTGTATATCAATATATTAAATTAATACCAAAGCGTTTGAAGTACTTAACCGATCTGACGGAAAGGGCCTTCTATTATCAAAACAAAAGTCTTCCATTTCATCTCGTACTGACCATAGGACGGATTAAAACGGGGTATCTCAAAGGTGCCTTTCTCGAGCTTCTTCTGATATAAAACAAAACCTCCGTTTTCCCAATGCAGAATCTTAATTGATTCTCTGTTCCTGCCGACAAACAGAAAAACTTCACCCGAAAGCGGATTTCGTTTCATATCTGATTTCACCAGATGATATAAAGAATAGATACCTTTACGCATATCTATCACTAAATTTAACAATTGGTGAAATGTTTTTAAAAGAAATCTCTGAAAATTAAAAGAGGATGGAAAAAGCTCACTACAAATTCATTTTCCTTTGTACAAAAAATCGCATTCTTCTGTACAAGATAATTATATATTCTGTACAGAAGAATATATTCTTTTGTACAAGGATTGATTAATCTCTCAAATTGGAATAAAAAAAGGAAAGGAAAGAATTAATTTTAATGCTTAAGTATCTCTTTGTAATCTAAAACACAGATATAGACGCAAGAGAGTATTATGTTAAAATATGCATTTATAGTGGTAGATGACCCTGAAAAAGTGGCGGATGCTTCCGTTTTCATGGTAGATAAGTGGTGGATAAAAAGATTCTAAAATAATTAAATCCACTTATAATCAAGCATCTAACATTCAAAAAGTGATAGATGGGAGATATTTCCGCATTTTTATTTTTTATTTAGAGACGAAGTTTGTATTGCCTTCCACTTGCAACAATTTAATCTTAACATCCAGTCCGCCGGAATAACCTCCCAGCGAACCATCGGCGGCAATTACCCGATGGCAGGGAATAATGATAGCTATTGGATTTCGTCCATTGGCGGAACCTACGGCGCGACAGGCTTTAGGGTTCATCACCTTTTCTGCCAACTGCTTATAACTAATGGTTTGCCCGTAAGGGATAGTTTGCAGGGCTGCCCACACTGATTCCTGAAAGCGAGTGCCTTCGGGGGCCAACGGAAGGGTAAACTCTTGCCGTTTGCCTGCGAAGTATTCATCTAACTGACGGATGCATTCCTCCATTACAGTAGCAATATGCCTGGAAGAGGTTCCACTCGATTGCGTAAACTGCAATTGTGTAATATGGGTTTCTGTGGATTTCAATTCCAAGATACCCACTGGTGAAGAATAATAAAAAGTATTCATTGTTATTTTGCTTTAATTGGTTAAAACAAATTCAGTTTATTCTTTTGCGCTTCTTCCAGTGAAACGGTCTCGACAGTTTTTTTGTTCATGTGGTTTCTCCGCAGTGTTTCATACTCTTCAGTCAGCTCTTCAGTCAGTTTTTCCTTGGCAACCGGATTCAGTAAGCGGGAAGCTACAGAGGCATTGACTGACGCATCTTTCATATATACCACCACTCCGCCATAGACTGGCGCGATCTTCAACGCGGTATGCAGTTTTGAAGTAGTTGCACCACCAATCATCAACGGAATATCTAATCCGGCTTTCTGAAGTTCTATAGCGACATGCACCATTTCTTCAAGCGATGGGGTAATTAATCCACTCAATCCGATAAAGTCAACCTTTTCTTCAATGGCACGTTGCACAATGGTTTCGGCGGGAACCATGACTCCCAGGTCGATCACTTCGTAATTGTTACAAGCCATCACCACCGAAACTATATTTTTACCAATATCGTGTACATCTCCTTTCACGGTGGCAATTAACATCTTTCCCGCAAAAGAAGAAGCACTCGTTTTTTCGGCTTCAATGAGCGGTTGAAGAATGGCCACGGCTCTCTTCATGGTACGGGCGGTTTTCACTACCTGTGGAAGGAACATTTTACCATCCCCAAAAAGGTCACCCACTTTATTCATACCACTCATCAAAGGGCCTTCGATAATATCGAGTGCACGGGGATAAAGTGGAACCGCCTCAGCAAGATCTTCTTCGAGGAAATCTCCAATCCCTTTTACTAAAGCATATTTCAATCTTTCCTGTACTGTGCCGTCTCTCCACTCGTCACGTCTCACAGCGGGCTGACCAGTATTATCGGTTACTGTTCCTTTCAGACTTTCGGCTACTTCAATCAATGTTTCGGCAGCTTCCGGACGACGGTTGAGCACCACATCTTCTATCTTTTCCAATAGATCGGGATCAATATCACTATACATCACCGCTGTGGCGGGATTGACAATCCCCATATCCATTCCTTGCTTAATGGCATAGTAAAGGAACACCGCGTGCATAGCTTCACGAATATAATTATTCCCCCGGAAGGAGAATGATAAGTTGCTGATACCTCCGCTGATATGTGCTCCGGGAAGATTCTTCCTAATCCAGGCGGTGGCATTAATAAAGTCCACCGCATAATTATTGTGTTCTTCCATTCCGGTGGCAATGGCAAGCACATTGGGATCAAAAATGATATCGTGAGGATTGAACTGAACGACATCCACCAACAGACGGTAAGCACGCTGGCAGACTTCAATTTTACGGGCACAGGTGTCAGCTTGTCCTTTTTCATCGAACGCCATCACAACTGCCGCCGCTCCATATTTTTTCACGATACGCGCATGTTCCAAAAAGACTTCTTCTCCTTCTTTTAATGAAATGGAGTTTACAATAGACTTCCCTTGCAAGCATTTGAGTCCGGCAATAATCACATCCCATTTAGAAGAATCGATCATTACAGGTACACGGCATATATCGGGTTCGGAGGCTATCAGATTAAGGAAGGTAGTCATTTCTTCTTCCGCTTCGAGCAAACCTTCGTCCATGTTTACATCAATAATCAGCGCACCATCTTCCACTTGCCCGCGGGCAATAGCAAGAGCCTCATCATATTTTTTTTCCTGAATAAGGCGAAGGAACTTGCGTGATCCTGCCACATTACATCGTTCGCCGATATTCACAAAATTTATTTCGGGTTTCACTTCTAATAGTTCCAGTCCTGAAAGCCACATACAATCGGGCCTTTCTACGGGTATATGGGGAGCCTTACCTTCAATTAAAGCCACATATTTGGCAATATATTCATCGGTGGTACCGCAGCAGCCACCAATGATGTTCGCCAGTCCTTCCTCAATATATTCTTTTATTTGTCCGGCCATTTCTTCCGGACTCTGATCATATTTACCCAAACTATTGGGTAAACCTGCATTAGGATACGCACTGATATAATAAGGAGCACGAGTC
This sequence comes from Bacteroidales bacterium, assembly GCA_015654535.1. GTDB lineage: Bacteria > Bacteroidota > Bacteroidia > Bacteroidales > Bacteroidaceae > Bacteroides. Next base: position 13,378 of record JAATGU010000060.1, on the reverse strand, counting down.
GCCAACCCTTCCAAAAAGGGTTTCAACTGTTTGGCTCCAAAGGAGCAATTCAATCCGACCGAAAAGATGGGTGCATGCTGAACGGAAGCCAGAAAGGCATCCAACGTCTGACCGGAGAGGGTGCGTCCCCCAGCATCAGAAACCGTAACCGAAAGCATAATAGGTAATGAAACGCCTTTTACCTGCATAGCACTCTCCGCGGCAAAAATAGCGGCTTTTGCATTTAACGTATCAAAGATTGTCTCGATAAGAATAGCATCCACTCCTCCATCAATCAAAGCTTCCATCTGATTTTGATAAGCGGCTTCCAATTCATCATAGGTCAAAGCACGAAAAGCCGGGTTGTTGACGTCCGGAGACATAGAGCAGGTTTTATTAGTAGGCCCCACGGAACCGGCCACGAATCGCGGTTTATCAGGATTCTTAAGAGTATACTCATCCGCCACTTCCCGTGCTATTTTTACAGCAGCAAGATTCATTTCACGCACATATTCCTGTACATGATAATCCGCCATAGAAACGGTAGTGGAACTAAACGTATTTGTTTCAATAATGTCAGCTCCTGCTTCCAGATACTTTCGATGAATATCTTGAATAACATCAGGACGAGTAAGGCAAAGTAAATCATTATTTCCCTTCAGCTGTCCGGGAATATTTGTCAAGCTTTCATTACGGAAATCTTCTTCCCTCAGATTATATTGTTGAATCATAGTGCCCATAGCCCCATCCAAGATAAGGATGCGCTCGGAAACTAACTGTTGAATGGTCGGTTTCATATATAATTTCTATTAAAAAAAGCAGATTAAAGACTCTCCCGCTTTATTTTTATTTTTTGAACATTCTGTCCATATCACGTTTGTCATCCTTCTCTCTCAATGACTCTCGTTTATCATATTGTTTTTTACCTTTACCGGTAGCTATAACCACTTTGGCCAAGCCTTTATCACTAATAAACATCCGAACAGGTACAATAGTAAAACCTGTTTCCTTGGTTGCTCTTTCCAACTTTTTCAACTCCTTCTTATTCAGCAGAAGTTTACGATCCCTACGGGCAGTATGGTTATTATAAGAGCCATAAAAATATTCGGCAATATGCATATTTTTCACCCACAATTCTTGCCGGGAAAAGAAACAAAAAGTATCCACCAAGCTGGCTTTTCCCAGACGGATAGATTTTATTTCCGTACCGGTCAAAACAATACCGGCAGTGAAAGTGTCCACTAACTCAAAGTCAAAAGTGGCACGTCTGTTTTTTATATTTACAGGAGCAAGTTTCATTCTTGTTAGTTTAGAAGATAGGTCAGTTTATTAAATATAAATTCAATGATAAATGGACAAAAAAGGATAATTAGTGAAGCTAAAACAGTAAATCCTGTACTTTTGTTTTCGTCCATTTTCAAAAGAATCTTTGCTCCTTCCCAAACCACATAAATAATGTAAAACTGGAAAATTAGTTTTAGTATAAAAAAAGCCGGGACTACCCCCACCATTATTTTTAAAACAAAAGGAACAACCATGGAATAGCCCACCAATTGCTCTGCTTGCCTCATGTCACAATCAAAATGAAATATACTTGTTGCCATTTTACTTATTGCTTTTGCTGCTAAAAAATAACCCGCAAAGAATGCAACAAAAACAGCACAACACTTCGTCATCGCTAACTGAAAAAGTTGGTTACTAGTGAGATCATCATTCCCTATATTATAAATAAACACACCTGCGAAAACAGACAATCCACATAAACCAATCATAGGATAAACAAATGCACCTAAGCCCATTCGTTTATCCTCTTCTAAACTAATTTCCTCCCATGCCTTGGCAGGAGAGGAAATCAATAACAGTACTCTTTTAAATAATTTTTTATAATTCAATTTTAATATTCGTATTTACACCGTACACTCTTCTCTAATATTCCATTAGTGCCGTTAGCTGATATTTTCACCCAAATTGAATCTTGTTCCGGCTCTATTCCATCAATATAGGTAGGCATACGAAAGCTATACACATTACTATACTGATTATACGCCGAAGTACCTCCACCCTTTGAATAATTCAGTTTCACATAAAGTGTATCGTGCCCAGTTCTTTGTTCGTACATATCAAAGCTTACGTTGCTAGCAGTTGTATAGTAAAATGATATTCCAACATTCGCATAACCATTCGCAATCCAGCTTCCATCAAAACTAGCAATGCTATAATCATTTTTCAACGTGTCCGGTCTCTGATTAAAATCCTTTGTCGTTATCAAAGAAGCAGAAACAATTGTAACGTTGTAACTTGTTTTACCATTTTGTAATACCTCACCTTCAACCAATTTATAGTATCCATAAATTCGTTCTGGATAAGAAGTACCATCACTAAGCAACAAGAACGATGGATTAGTTGGAGTCAAAGTTATGCCATCATCCGTTGTGAGGACGAGACCACTCCCCAGATAGCCTTGGCCGACTGTTGCATATCCTGCAAAGTCAAATGAGTTACTATTGCTACCCGAATCAAGACAAGAAGTTAAGGAAATGCCCATTATCAATGTAAGGGCAACAAAAAACATTTTCATTTTTTTCATAATCCAACTATTATATTGTGTGTTTTTATAGATGTGCAAATATATAAAACAAAGAGAGATGCACACCGTAATCCCTCTTCTTTTTTAGTCAATTTTAATAAATAAATGCACTAAACACACAAATACTGCATCCTTCACTTAATTATCTTCGCAAATTCTTCTAAATGTTTATCTAAATATTCAGCAATAACAGCAGAAATCTCCTCTTCTGTATTTAAAAATTCTTCTTCCAAATCATCAAAGCCTTCATACTGCTCATACATCGCCATGAAATCATCTTCCGTTCTTTCTTTTTCCAAGTCCTCTTTATTGGCATCATATATCTTTTTAGCTTTATAAACCAGCTTAGAGAACTCTTCTGCTCCGAAAATTCTCATAGCCTTAGCAAAAGGATTATCAAAAATATAGCCTCCGTATCCATTTTGAATGAGCTGTACAAAACCGCCCTCCATCACTTCTTTCCGAAAAAAATAGTACGCCAACAGAGAGTGTTGAGATCCATTAAGCAGCTCCATTGTTTCTGCTTTTAGCTCTCCACCGATAACTTCTAAATATTTATCGGTAAAGACACTGATAAACTCATCCATTCCAAGCACCGCAGCTTCTTTTAATACACTATCCGACACTTCAATTGTTGCAGCCATTTATTTTTGTTTTTATTTAGCGTTGCCAAAGATATATATTATTGAGTATATTATCCAAAAATATAGGATAAAATATCTTTTTCACAAAATACTAGTGATTCATAACATCTAAAAACAAGTTTTCCACATTTATGGATAATATGTCCACAAAAAGGCTAAAAATAAGCAGTAATATTGCATCGTGAAAATAATAAATTTAAAACGAAGTATAATTATGATTAAAAAAAGCATTCTATTAATGATGCTCTTTGCATCTGTTTGTTTTACTACTTGGGCACAGACACCTGCATTTCCCGGTGCCGAAGGCTATGCACGTACAACAACTACCGGTGGACGAGGCGGAAGTGTTTATCACGTTACAAATCTTAATGATGCCGGCACCGGTTCGCTTCGAGGAGGTATTAGTCTATCTGGCAAACGCACAATAGTGTTTGATGTGTCGGGAACTATCGAATTATTATCGGAGCTAAAAATCTCAAAGGGAGATGTCACTATTGCAGGACAAACAGCTCCCGGAGATGGTATTTGCCTAAAGAATTACAATGTAACCGTGGCAGCAAGCAATGTTATTTTACGTTTTATCCGCTGCCGTCTTGGTGTTGATAAACCTGATGCGAATGGAACGATTGACCGTGATGCCATGTGGGGACGAGAGCAGGCAAATATCATCATTGATCACTGCACTATGAGCTGGTGTACAGACGAATGTGGTTCTTTTTATGATAATAAAAACTTCACTATGCAGTGGTGTTTATTAGCTGAAAGTCTGAAAGGTTCACTTCATCCAAAAGGATATCATGGATACGGCGGCATCTGGGGAGGAAAAGGGGCCAGCTTTCATCATAACCTATTAGCCCATCACGACAGCCGAAATCCTCGTTTGTGCGGTAGCCGCTATTCTAACGATCCCAGCGAGGAAAAAGTGGATCTTCGTAACAACGTAATTTATAATTGGGGTGCTACCAACAGCGCATATGCCGGTGAAGGAGGTAGTTACAATTTTGTAAACAACTACTATAAATCAGGTCCTGCCACAAAAGAAAGTATCAAATATCGTATCTTCCAACCCGGAGCGGATGACGGAAGCAATAATCAGCCAAAAGGAATATATGGAACTTTTTATTTAAGTGGAAATTACATGAACGAAAAAGGTGCCAATTGGGATTGGAATGGTATAAATATAGATAGTAGGAACAATGCCGACATGACTGTTGATAAAATTAAATCGACCACGGAATATGATTATGCGGCAGTAACAACTCACTCAGCGGAAACTGCTTTTAATAAAGTGTTACTTTATGCGGGAGCCTCTCTCCACAGAGACAGTCAGGATACGCGGATTGTAGAAGAAGCAAGGAACGGGACTTACACTTATGTAGGATCAAAACTTGGTGGCTTGGGGATTATTGATAATCCTAATGATGTGGGTGGATGGCCTGCGCTTGCAACAGGGACAGCTCCTACAGATACAGATAGTGACGGTATTCCTGATTCATGGGAATCAGCCAACGGCTTGAATCCAAATGATAAGAGCGACGGAGCTACTCTTTATAAAGATGGAAGCGGATATACCAATTTAGAAGTCTACATCAATAGTTTGGTGGAACAGATCGTGAAAGATGAAAATGCAGATGCGGATATTATAATTAATGAAACATTCCCCGTTTATAGTCTGCCTACAGATATCCCTACAACTAAAAATACACCTTCTACCATATCTATTCAAAAGAACGGTAGCAAAAAAATTATCAAAGGTCTGGAAGACAAAACACACATTGAGGTTTATAGTCTGACAGGTCTTCTCACCCAAAATTTCCACACTACAGACCGTAGTGTGGAAATAGAAATTGTCCAACCTTCCATCCTCAAAGTCATTGGAGAAAAAAAGACAACCGTCTTTAAGATAGTATTATAAGTTATTTTTTAAAGCATAAGTTCCTCTCAAATTGTCTAAATGCAACCTCTACTTTACAAAAAGAAGGAAATAAATATCCTTTAAATCTTTTCGAAATAAAAGTCACTAGTTATGAGTTGCATAAAAGAATAAAAAAACTAACTTTGCGTTCGATTTAAAAAAATCAATGGTTACGAGTTTTTTTATTTAATACGTAAAAAAGAGCTAATATGACTTATTCACAGGAAGTAGAACACATGTGTGTTGTGCAGAAAGGTCCGAATCATGGACCAGCTCCCATACCAGAAGAAGGAAAATGGGTAAAATCTAAAGAAATTGTAGACATCTCGGGGTTAACACATGGCATTGGCTGGTGTGCACCACAACAAGGAGCATGTAAATTAACGCTTAATGTAAAACAAGGTATCATACAGGAAGCATTGATCGAAACAATCGGTTGCTCTGGCATGACTCACTCTGCAGCTATGGCAGCAGAAATTCTTCCGGGAAAGACAATCCTTGAAGCATTGAACACCGACCTTGTATGCGACGCTATCAACACAGCTATGCGCGAACTTTTCCTTCAAATTGTTTACGGACGTACACAGTCTGCTTTCTCTGAAGGTGGTCTGGTAATTGGTGCCGGCCTTGAAGACTTAGGTAAAGGTCTCCGCAGTCAGGTAGGTACACTTTATGGAACTTTGGCAAAAGGTCCTCGTTACCTTGAATTGGCAGAAGGTTACATTAAAACTCTCGCTTTGGATGAAGATGATCAAATCTGTGGTTATGAATTCGTTCATATGGGCAAATTCATGGATGAAATTAAAAAAGGTACCGATGCTAACGAAGCTTTGAAGAAAGTGACCGGTACATACGGACGCTTCACAGAAGAAGCTGGTGCAGTTAAATTCATTGATCCACGTCACGCATAAATAAAGGAGGAAATACAATATGGCATTATTTGAAAGTTATGAACGTCGTATCGACAAGATCAATGCAGCGTTAAAGGCTAACGGTATTAAAGACATCGAAGAAGCAAAAGCTATCTGCGAAGCTAAAGGTATCGATCCATATAAAATGTGTGAAGAGACACAGCCAATCTGTTTTGAAAACGCTAAATGGGCTTACGTAGTAGGTGCGGCTATCGCGATTAAAAAAGGTTGTTCAAATGCAGCTGACGCTGCCGAAGCTATCGGTATCGGTCTGCAATCATTCTGTATCCCAGGTTCTGTAGCCGAAGATCGTAAAGTTGGTGTTGGTCACGGTAACCTTGCTGCCCGTTTGCTTCGTGAAGAAACAAAATGTTTTGCTTTCCTTGCAGGACACGAATCTTTCGCGGCTGCCGAAGGTGCAATTAAAATTGCTGAAATGGCAAACAAAGTACGTAAAGATCGTCTTCGTGTTATCTTGAATGGTCTTGGAAAAGATGCTGCCCAGATCATTTCACGTATCAACGGATTTACTTACGTTCAAACACAATTTGATTACTATACAAGTGATTTGAAAGTGGTAATGGAAAAAGCATATTCAAACGGTCCTCGTGCAGCAGTAAAATGCTACGGAGCCGATGACGTTCGTGAAGGTGTAGCCATTATGCACGCTGAAGGAGTTGATGTATCTATTACAGGTAACTCTACCAACCCAACTCGTTTCCAACACCCCGTTGCAGGTACATACAAGAAAGAATGTATTGAACAAGGTAAGAAATACTTCTCGGTTGCTTCAGGTGGTGGTACAGGCCGTACTCTTCACCCGGACAACATGGCAGCTGGTCCCGCTTCTTATGGTATGACAGACACAATGGGCCGTATGCACTCAGATGCTCAGTTCGCTGGTTCATCATCAGTTCCTGCTCACGTAGAAATGATGGGATTCCTTGGAATGGGTAACAATCCAATGGTAGGTGCAACTGTCGCTGTTGCAGTCACTGTTGCTCAGGCTTTAGGCAAGTAAATAATATTATAATTACGATAAATCAATTCCTCGTTACGAAAGTAGCGGGGAATTTTTTTATACGGTTGTACAAATCCTTTCTTATCTAATATTACAGATTATATCAATAAAAGATTTGTTTTTTAGGGTTTCATTTTTTACATTTGCAGTGAATAATATCCTTATTTAACCTCTAAAATCCAAAGTATATAACACTGAGAAGGAGTGGTATATAAAAAAGAATTAAGTAGAATATAAATCGATAAAAACATTATATAGATGAAAACAACGAACTTATTCGGAGCAATAATGTTACTTCTTGCTGCATTCAATTTAGTATCTTGTGAAAAAGATGATGAAGTAAACATCTCCCAATTAGAGGGCAAATGGAGCGTAACTAACGATGACCCACGCCTTGCTGTTGACGGGTCGGTGCAGTATACATTTAACGCTGACAAAAGTTGCTCAATTTATAGTTACGACGCATTGTCCAATAGAGATACTGCTGTCAATCGCAGGTATGTGATCAGTATTGATAATCGTTTAATTACTATATATAAAGAAGATGACACCTATACAGAACAGTACCATATTCGTAAACTAACATCGAAAGAAATGAAATGGGAAAATGCATCTCCCAAAGATGGAAATTCCGATAAAAGACTAGTGAAAGTAAAAGAATGAGGTGCTTTCACAATAACAGAGTTCTTAAAAAAAAAGACTTCGTAGGGGTACCTAATGACTGTCCTGTTATCAGAAAAATGGCGGGCGAAAAGAGAATATATATTTTTCTTTTCGCCCGTATTTATTTGTACATAGAACGACATACTTCTTATTTCTGGATACAAAAAAGGATGTAAATCGTAATTACTTGATTTACACCCTTTTATTGCGGAGAGATAGGGATTCGAACCCCAGGAACCTCGCAGTTCAACGGTTTTCAAGACCGCCGCAATCGACCACTCTGCCATCTCTCCAATAAACAAGTTAAATGCTTTTCGTTAAAAGCGATGCAAAGATACAACTTTTTTTGATATTTCCAACTATCTGGGATCTTTTATTCGTACGTAGATTCCTGAGGTTTTAATCCTAGGGGATGTGAGAATATAAAACGTGCTCCTTCTTTATAGGAAGGATCTACCCAAAGATCACCGCCAAGAATATTTACAATCATTTTACTAATTGCAAGTCCCAATCCTGAACCTTGCATGTAGTTGTTTAGTTTCTCAAAACGGTCAAAGATCAATTTTTGTTTTTCTTCAGGAATACCTACTCCAGTATCGGATACAGAGAAAAAAATCATCTGCTGCTTTTCATCTATTTTAAAATTAAGAGTAATAGTTCCTTCTTTTGTAAATTTATTAGCATTGGAAAGTAGATTAATCAGGATTTGCTGAATTCTCTGTATATCAGTCACCATATGAAAGTTCGGATCAGGTGAATTAAAAATAAACTTTACTGAATTCTTGTCAGTGGACTCGACTGTAGAAAGTGCACTCCGGCACAAAGAAGTGATATTACATTCCTCATAAAAGAACTTTAACCTTCCAACTTCCAGACGGGAAATATCAAGAATATCATTAATGAGGCGTAAAAGAAGATCTGAATTAGCTTGTATAACCTGATAATATTCAACCTCTTCTTCATGAGTACATCCTCCGGAAGCCAACACATTTGAAAAACCTACAATCGCATTGAGCGGGGTTCGTATTTCATGAGTCATATTTGCTAAAAAGGCCGTCTTTAATCGATCTGATTCCTCTGCTTTATCTTTTGCCACACGAAGTTCCGCTCCCGAGACTTCTAACTCATCTTTCAATTTCTTTGTACGTAAGAAATAGTAAAGAGAAATAAGCAATCCTATTAAAAGTGAAAAAAAGACAAAAGCAAGAGCTAAAACCTGATATTTATATTGTTCAATGAAAGAAGGGCCCTCATTAACCAAAGTATATCCCATAGGTAATTCTTTTAGGTTAATCTTTAATTCTTCCAATTTTTTCGCATCAAAATTGTATTGATTTGGAATAAATTCTACCTGAGTCTTCAGAAAAGAATTATGTATAAATATATTGTAAGCCTGCCAAGCCATCTCTTTACCAATCGTACGATACTGAGGAATATATCCTCCTATCGCCCAATGCCCCAGTCCTATAGATGTTATAGTAAAAGCAGGAAGTTTTTGATTGGCTGCCATCATCATATAAGTAGCGTTATTCATGAAATAGCCATTATTTTTATCAACTCTCCAGGTACCTAATAAAATAGCTGTATTTTCAGGTAAATTGTGGATACTATCCACAATCGTATAAATAGAGTTCCTCCTGCCGTCCAATAAAACAAGATTCAATTTAGGGAATTTCTTCATTTCCTTTTTCACATATGCCTGCAAACACACACCCCCATAAGTATTATCTGTTACTAGTGCAATCTGTTTTGTCTTAGGATATAAAGAACATATCAGTCGGATATTCTTTTCTATATTATACTGATATGCATATCCTGTCATCATATGAAGATGGCTAATATCTTTGAATACATCGATACTTTGAGGTTCCCATTTTTCAAGTGACGTACTGTCGTCTGGAAGAATAATCGCATTTCTACTAACCATTCCACACATTACCGGAATGTTTTTTATTTGATTTTTCTGAGAAAGATAAGAGGACCAAGCTTCCTGACCTAAAAGAATAATTAATCTGGGAGGACATTTATTGGATAAATATTTTTCAAGAATCTCTTTCATCTGTCCTTTCCACAAATAAGCATCAGAAAAACTTCCACAATTCATATTCTCAATAACAACGGGTAATTTTTCACCTAAGGACCTGTATTCATCCAAAAAAGCAGCTATATTTTTTGAAGTTTGAGAAGTTTCCGGATTATATGAACTAATAATTAGGATACAACTATTTTGGTTATTAGCGCCATAAGAATTTATTGCAAAGAAAACATTTAATATCCCAATGAGAAATAAACAACAAACACATTTATAATTATCAGCAAAATTTCTGTTCATAAAATCACTTTTAAGAGGAGTTCCCGTTCTCAGTCTTTAAGGTACAAATATAAACTTTATATTTTAAAAATAAGACTTCACAAAAGATTATTTTGTAAAGCCTTATTTTAGAAAATATGAATATCCTCTCTTACACAGTTTATTGTCAAATGACAGATGCTAGTTCAGCAATATTTGCTACAATACAATTTGCTCCGGCCAGTCTGAGTTCTGCTTCGTCTCCATATCCGTAAAGTACTCCAACTGAATCAATACCATTCTTTCGGGCTCCTTCTATATCATGCTTACGATCGCCAATCATCAGCACCTTTGATAGATCCATTAAATGCTGTGTCTCCAGTACATAACGAATCACGTCTGCTTTAGACGATCGACTCCCATCTAAAGTACTTCCTCCTATAAAGGAGAAATACCCAATAAGATTGAAATGCTCAAGTATTTGCTTTGCAAAGACCACTGGTTTAGAAGTAGCAAGCATGATCTTCTTTCCTTGTTGGGTTTGAAATTTAAGAAATTCTTCCATTCCTTCATATACTTCATTTTCAAAAATCCCTTTGATAGAAAAGTATTCCCTATACTTTTGCAAGGCCTCTTCCGACTGTTCTTCTGTAAAATGATAGAACTCTTTAAAAGAATCTTTTAAAGGGGGGCCAATAAAAGGACAAAGTTCTTCTATATTGCTGACTATGATTCCAAAATGTGACAAGGCATATTGCACAGAACTGGTTATGCCAAACATTGGATCGGTAACGGTACCATCCAAATCCATAAGTAGATACTGATAGTTCTTTTTCATTGGAGAGGTATAAGTAGTATATAGAAAAAAAACTCTACAAAATAGTATTTTGTGAAGCGTTCTCTAATAAATAAAATGTGTGTTTGCAGAGAGTAAAAGAGGTCGGTGAACCTTTCCTTCCAAATATCTAAAAGTCAATACTTTATATTTTAAAAACTTATTATCAGTAACGAATTAGACACAAATTTTACAGCCTTATTTGTTCACCTTTGACCTATGCTCTTCTGCATATATCTTGACTTCAAAGATACAGGAATTTTTTGTATTCGCAAAACATTTAGCTCTCAATGTTTTAACCTTAGTGCAAGGTGCAAATATCTATATATAGATGCTTGCACCTTGCACTAAAATTAAATTAACTTACTTTTTGAATAACAGAATATATTTGCTCAACAATAAAACTCGTTGACAGTTTTATTGAATTGCGCATTGTATCATCAATCCATTTAATAAATTCAGAGTCATCAAAATCAACGAGCAAATTCTTTATTTCAGAAGTAATTTTTTCTTCAACTTTAGTTAACCATTTATCCTCTATAGGAGATTTTATGTTTAAATGGTTTCTATATTCTTTGAGTTTCCATAATTCTATTAACACCTGAAATTTTTTATCCTGAATTGTGTTTCTGGAAGATTGAGAAGGCAGGCTCACTCCACTTAAAGTTTGTATCATTTTTCCATCAGGAAAGACAGGGAGAGGCATTAAGTCTAAAATATTTTCTGACGGTAGGCCGTTCAACTCATCCTTTAATGCTTTAAAAAAATCTCTTTTAAAGCTTAAACCACTCAAAACAACCCCATTTTCAATATTTAGTATGGTATAGAAATCTGCCGAAAAACCTGCTAAGCCAACAAGGTCGATTGATAATTGCTGGAGAGAGTCTCTATTTGAAAAATCAAGACCTTCAATTCCAATTGTCACGTATGTCAAAGTATCTGTTTCCACTAATTTAGAAGGAAAATAGAAAATATAGTTTTCATTGGTACTAACATTCTCGAGAACCATTTTTAATTGTTGTAACTTATCATTTATCCGTGTCTTCCACCATTCTTTTGCAACATTTTTAGCTCCTTTGATAGCAGGTTTATCATTCAATGGAATTTGCGATATGTAATACTGCACTGTGGTATATAGTCTTTCATACAATTCTAACTCTCGTGATTCTAATAATGACGTGTCAAAGTATTCGAAAGAACCTCTAACAATCAAATTAAAACACTCTTGCATATCCTCAGTGGATAGAAAAGCTGCTTTCAAATTATATAATACAACAGATCTATTATGCTCTTCCTTTGGCATAAAGATGTTTAACATTTGATTGCTAACATTTCTCAGGCTAGATCGCCAGTTATTTATATTCGTCTCTTTAATTATTCGACTGTTGTCTTCATTATATTTTTTGTTGAAAGTAGGATAGGGCTTTAATGCAATATCTAATTTACGGAAATGCTCACTGAGTTTGATTATTTTCTGTAATGAAGACTGCTGCTTTTTGCTATTAGCTTCAAGTAGCGAATCTATATATTGGCATAAGTTAAAGGCTAATTCAAGGGCATTTTCACGAAACTCAATAATGTTTTTTTGCCATTCATAAACAGATACAGACTCGTAATTCTTTAATATAGTTTTATACCATATCTGATTTAAATGCACATCAAATTCATTAACAATATTTTCAGGAGGCATCTGTTTTTTTGAACTTTCTTTTGTAAAAGAAACCACCTCTTCGTTTGGAAACGGAAGCATGATAGCTTCAGTACAATATCGTTCATAGACAGGCAAAAATGTATATATGACCTGTATTCTTTGAACACTCATTTCATTAGCATTTGTCACATCATCTCCGTATAACAAATAATTAATATGGAGTTCATCGCCCTTTTCTTCAATCGTTAATGAATCTGTAGTTCTTTTTAGGTAACTAATTAAGTCTTTCCTATATTTTTTAGAATATTTGAGATATTCTTCTTTTTTATTTATCAAGCAAAATGTAGCAATTTCTTTTGCCTCATTTAATTCAAGAGAATTAATATTTACAAATAAATACGTGACATCAATTTTCGAAAAGACATCAACAGTGAATGTTAGAGACAAATTTAAAGCTTTGAACCATTGTGCTAAGCTTCCAAATCCAATATAAGTTTCTATTTTCTTATCTCTTCTTTTCAAATGCTTTTGAATGCTTGATGCTAGTTGATAAACATCTGTTTCATTAACGGTAAACCGTGGTAACTGTTTAGCCAATTTAGATAGTTTACTAAATCTCGCGCCCATTTCGCCAAGAGTGTTCGCTAGTTCATCTAATTGCGAAACAGCGTAATCAGTAAATGGTATAGAGGACATTGTAAATAATTCAACGCTACCTGTTTCACAAGCTTCATCATATATTTGTCTATTATTAGTCCAATAAACTTGAGATTCTAAATGAAAAACCCCATCCAGCGCCATAACCATTTGATTAAAGCTGCTCTGGCTTAAGATTTTCCCAAGTTGATGGTAAAAGTGAGTTTCGATATGTTATTTGGAATT
>JAATGU010000137.1 GCA_015654535.1 Bacteroidales bacterium | reverse complement strand
TGTTGACTAAATCAAAATAATCTAGCAGGCCTGAAGGTAAAAACATGCCTAAAATATCAAGGGGGGTCGGGTTATCGATCTTTTTTTTCATTCTGCAAAGATAAACTTTTAACTAGTATCCCCCAAGAATATAAACTGATCCAGATTATTCCATATTCTTATGGAGCTAAAACTAGTTGAGATGTTTACTCCTTTTCATACCATATATCTTTGCTACTCTGAATAGCAAGAATTCTATATAGATAATTCCTCTGCTAACTTCTGGACGATAATATGATTGAATAATTGATCTAACTTGACATAGATTGATATATTATAGAGCGAGTTAAATAAAAATGCCCAGGTATGATTTATTTTTATCATACCTGGGCAAATTATTTGACTCTAATTTAGAGGTGACTAAATGCTCACTTCCATTATTTTAATATACAGTATTTTCTGGATCAAAGTTAGTCCATCCTTTTGTCCAGTTATCTGTATCGCTATCGCTTTTGAATGCTCCGATATAGCTTACTTTATCAAAGAATGAATTTGTCAGATTCGTGAAGTTTGCTCCAGAAAGTAATGGACTACCTGTTTTAGGGCCATAATTTGGAGAAGTGGCCAGACTGTTTGGTTGATTTAAACCTAATGATGAAATATTATCAAAATAGGTATTGGCATTAGCTTCCGTCAAGAAGAAAGAGTGTGAGAATGAATATGGTTGGCTTGCGTCAGTAACACTTGTGCCATTTGTTGAATAGGTATCGGTCCAAGTTTTGTTTATGTCTGAACCAAGGATGCCCATTTGTGCAAAGAATAGCTTATTTAGTTTTAGAAGACCAGTTGTAGCTGATGTTTGAGTTGTACCGCTCTGATTGTCGAGGATCAAACCAACAGGATACCCCATTGCCACTGTATTGTAACAGTTAAGCTTAGAATTTCTACGTATATGCATTGCTGCTTGAAATGTACCAGTCTTTGAACCATTATTAGGATTAAATGATCCTCCTGTAATGTAAGTTGATGTGTTTGAGAAATCTGTTGCTTGGCCAATTGGACCTACCAACGTAACATTACTGAATGTGCAAGTTGTGTATGGACTAGTAGAAGCACCTTCTGCATTATTGTCCGATTCAAATCCGTTTGATAATGAAGTATCAGCAATTTTAGGATTACGAACTCCAAGCAGGAATTGTAGATTACCGCTAAAACCATTATCTGTATCAAAGTCATCATCCCAGCCATGGTAAGCAACTAAGTATTTAGCGTTAACTGACCCACCAAACCATTCGAAGGAGTCATCATTTGAATAGGATACTTGTACGTGATCAATTTGGGTTCCACTACCTACTGAACCCATAGTAAGACCATTTATTTCCTTATCTGTTTGGAATGGATAGCCTGCGAATTCAATACGTACATAACTAACAATACCTGAATTATCGGCATCGTCATTGCCACCATGATTAGCAGCCGGGCCACCTTCTATAGGCATTTCAGTTTTGTTGTTTTTAGCTTTACCGCAGAGGATGATTCCACCCCAGTCACCTGGTTTACGGTTACCTATTGCCTGAGCGGATGTGAATACGATTGGAGCACTGACAGTACCTTGGGCAATCAGTTTGCCGCCTCTTTGTACTATGATTGCCGCTTTTGTATCTTTGTCTCCTTTGATAATTGTTCCTGGCTCTATAGTTAATGTAGCGCCATCATTCACATAAACCCATCCTTTCAGCGAATAAGTGCCTTTTTTAATGGTATGAGATTCTTGTATAGTGAATTCTTGAACGCCACTTCCTATTTGGGTTCCATCCCCAAATAAAATCTGTTCACTACTCTCTGGAGTAGTCTTGTCGTCACTACTGCTACATGATGTATACAGCACCAAGCTAGCCATTAAGATAATCTTGCTAAACGATTTGATAGTTCTCATAATAAAATAGTTATTAATTTATACTTGTTTATAAAAATCGTAATCGAATTTAAATTTTAAGGATTGAAAGTGAATTATTACTTGTTTATACACTCTTTTTTATTGCATGATGATAAGCCAATATGGATAAAACAATGTTTATTAGACTCTTTTTCATAAAAGTGATATTTATATCGTTTAAGTTTAGAAATTTAAAGTCGCAGAGAGTGTAAAATTCCGCCCTGGATTATATTTTTTAGTTATTTGTTGACGTCCCTGTATCACATTATTAGCATCATAATATTTGGGAAACTGTTTAAAGACGACTGCTTCTGCCAGGATATCACGAGCCGAAGCCTTTAATTCTATGTTCTTTCCGATGTTTTTACTGATCGTTAAATCAATCATGTTTCTTGGCATTTCATATGAGTTTGGAATATCATTATTTATGGAACCGCCGCTTGAAGTATCTACACGACCTACTCCTACAATTCGTTTTCCGATTATATTGTAAAGAGCGCCGACACTAAATCCCATTGGTTGGTTTTGATAAAATAATCCAGTGTTAACAAGGTAGGGAGATTGCCCTTGCATAGGACGGTTTGTTTCCAAACTTCCTTCCTCAAATTTAACTTTACTGCTGATGATTGCTCCATTAAATATCCAGGAGAAGTTACGTAGCCCAATGAAATCAAGATTCTTTTTTATCTCTACTTCCACTCCAAGGTTATCAGCTGATTTAGCATTCTCAAATGTATAAGTGTAGCTACCGCCTGAATCCAGATAAGTCCATTCTATTGGGTTACGGAAGTTTTTGTAAAACAAAGAAATACTTATTAATTCACCGTTTGATGGATAGTATTCATAACGTAGATCCATGTTTTGGATGTATGCTGTTTTAAGATCCGGATTTCCCATAACGTCACTGAAAAGATCAAAGTCATAATAGACAGAGGAAGATACTTCACGGAATTCAGGGCGATTGACTGATGTTCCGTATGCTAAACGAAGTTGTTGTTTTTCATCTAGCTTATAGGACATATTCACTGAAGGAAAAAGATGTCCGTCATTATAAGCTTTCGTTTTAGTACTATATTCCTTTATTTTAGTATAACTTTTAAGTTCCATACGATTGTTCTCATAACGTACTCCTGCGTAGATATTTAGTTTATCGATAGGAATATT
Organism: Bacteroidales bacterium; assembly: GCA_015654535.1. Lineage (GTDB taxonomy): Bacteria > Bacteroidota > Bacteroidia > Bacteroidales > Bacteroidaceae > Bacteroides. The sequence goes on along the minus strand of JAATGU010000137.1, from coordinate 44,143 downwards.
GATTGAAGTATATCCTGCAACCTGCATATTATTACCGCCGTAGCTGTTACGATTGTCCGTGTCTTCGTAGATGTATAGTTTGTCTGAACTATAATTAGCAGGAATCAGAATCTCGTCAATTACATTGCCATAACTAAAGTCAGGGCCCATGTTTTCTTGATTCCATCGGTAAAAGAAAGAACGCGTTTTGTAATCACGAGTGCGATATTCTCCGTAAGCTCCTGCTTTAAAGGTGGGATTAAGCGCTCCTAAACTAAATTCGTGTACATAGTTTGTTCCTACAGAGGCGATGTGTTCATGAAGTGAGCTGAATTCACGCTCTATTTCATTTTGATCTATTTGCATGTCACCGAAATGAGTATCTTCTACGAAACCATTTTGTTCACGGTTGATCATGCGGCGGTCGGGCTGTATTTTATTTGCATAACTGTATCCTGCGTTCCAATCAAATTTACCATGATCACGGTTATAAGTTCCGGCAAACTGTCCACTGTAAGTAGTGCGACTGGAATAATAGTATTCATCTTTTTGCTGAATGTATTTTCCGCTAGTGTACTGGTATCCGTCACGATTGGTATATTTGTCTTGACCTATTTGATTTACAATGTTTTTGAATTCATAGCGGTCATTTTTATTTGGGATATAGGTTAAATTCAACATCCCACTTAGATGAGCATTGGTAGAGTACTGATTATCTGTATATTTATATCGATAGTCTGGTGTATCCTGCGTTACGTTATACACTCCGTAGCGTGAATTTTCCATATTGGAAATTGTTTTGCTGGTTAAACTGTAGTTCAAAGATGATAGTAAAGCAAATTGTTTTCCGTTTTCCAACTCTTTTTTATAGTTGTAACTCACGTTTAACTTTTGGTCGGGCAGAGGATTCTTGGTTTTGATTGCCCAATTGTTATTGAATCCGTTTTGTGTAGCATTAGTAACGGACGGTAAATCGTAATTATCTATTCTTTGAGGAACAATACTCTTTAACTTTCTCAATCCATTATCGAATCCTAAGAAATCGGTTCCACTGCCGGGGCTATAAGAAAAATCGCGGAAATGTGTTTTATCGTTTACGCCTGTTCCGTAGGTTACTGAAAAAGACGTTTTATCCGGGACGTCTTTGGTGGCAATTTTTATGAAGCCACCTGTGAAATCAGCAGGAAGTTCTGGCGCGGGAGACTTCACTATTACAATGTTATCTAATTGTGAGCTGGGAATGATGTCGAAAGAAAACGCCCTGCTATCAGCTTCCGAACTTGGGACAGCGGTGTTGTTAATCCATACATTATTATATCGTTGAGACAATCCACGCACCATTACAAACTTATCATCAACGATAGAAATTCCAGGCACACGTTTGATTACTTCCGAAGCATTGCGATCTTGCGTGCGTGCTATTTGTTGATAAGAGACTCCAGATTGAACGAGTATCCCATTTTTAAGTGCTGTAATCATTGCCAAATCGGTGTTTTTTTTCGTTAGCGCAACGACTGTGATATCTCCAAGCTGTTTGCTATCCGTCTCCATTTCTATATTTAATGAAGTAGATTTATCGTTCTCTACTTTTACTCCATTCATTTTGAGAGTTTTATATGATACATATCTGATCTCGATATTATAAACTCCCGGCTTGATATTGGGAAGTTCAAATTTTCCGTCAGTATCTGCAATAGCTCCTGTGATAGTATTGGATATTTGTATTGTTGCTCCAATAAGCGGTTCTTTTGAGGTTTTATCTTTTATTATACCTTTTATTGCACCTTTACCATTGATTGCGAAAACTGAAATTGAAAGAAAGAGGGATAAGAACAATAAGGAGAAGGCTCTCTTCATTTTTTTTTTCATGTACATCTTTTTGCGTTTCTAAATTACGATGCAAAGTTGAGACTATCGCATTACAAAGATGAGACGCTGAGCGGACATTTAGTTTACATCTTTGTTTCAATGCTGTTACATGAAAGCAATAAAAGCGTGAAAGTCCTTCTCAAAAGCGATTCTGTGCAGTTGAGAAGAACGAGCAGAAAATAAGAATGAAATATTTATTAAAAAAGAAAGTCAGTCTTCTATTACAGCAATCCCCATTTTCTTCATTAAGAAGCAAGCATTCATGTTCTGTGCTACTCCATTTTTTAAAAGATAAGAAAATGTAAGCTCATTGTTTTTAATTTCAGCTTCAAAGCAATAGTTCTGAATATCTTTAGGGAAAAGATCAATTAAAGAACCGAGCAATAAGTCGTGTGTAGCAATAATGCCATTCGCTTTGAGCGCCATAAACTGTTTGATTAGTGCGAAAGATCCTTTTTGCTTATCCATGGAATTCGTCCCTTTCAAGATTTCGTCCAGAATGATAAAGAGTTCTTCGCCAGTATTCAGTTTATCAATGATTAGCTTTAAGCGTTTAAGTTCTGCAAAAAAGTAAGATTCATTGTCGGTAAGCGAATCAGTTGTCCGGAGACTGGTGATGAGATGTGCCGGATAAATCTGCATTTCGCTTGCACAGACAGATGCCCCGATACAGGCTAAAAGATAGTTCACGCCGATAGTCCGCAAATAGGTACTTTTTCCCGCCATGTTTGCTCCGGTGATAATCACAAAGTAGGGACGTTTATCTATTTCAATATCATTTTTTACACATTTACTCCGATTCATTAGTGGGTGTCCCATATCGGAAGCCTTTAAAGAAAAAGGTTGATCCATGATAGAAGGGTAGGAGTATCCCGGATGATTATATGAAAATGTAGCGAGCGAACAGAGCGCATCCACTTTCCCCACAACCTCAAGCCAAGCAGGAAGTTGAGCTGCATGAGTCTCTTTCCACGATTCTATTTTGACGACTTGACGAAGTTCCCAAAATAAGAAACCATTTAATAGGGCCGTTATCAAAATATTGTTTCGTTGATCGAGAGCGTTCATTAGCTTTGCCAACCGATTAACTGCTGATGAAGCCGGGTGTTCTTTTCCACCCAATTGTTGTTGGAGCTTTTGCAGTTCACTACTTTTAAATTCTTTTTGCTCAATCATTTCAATGATTCCTGCATAAGTGGCAAGAATATGAAGTTTTTTTCCATATAAAATTTGTATTTTAGTAATGCCTTTTGTGAGCGACATACTGCAAGTAACAAAGAAAACAAAAGAAGCGCCCAGCAGATTAAAAGAGACTACTCCTGTGATGGCCAGAATGAAAATGATCAAATTGATGGCTGGTACAGCAAAGAGAGCAGCTCTATACAGTTTATTTTCTTTATAATAACTTTTGCCGGCAGCCCATTCTGCTATTTCTTTTCCATCTGCAGCTTCTCCTTTATAGAGTAATCCCAGTATTCTAAACCGTTGGCGGAACTTTAATTCAGGGGCTAATTCGCAAACAGCTTCCTGACGTGTTTCGATATCCTTTTTATTTTCCAAATGTTTATTGAACCAACTGGCCAATCGCTCTTTACCAAAGGAGGTGGAAGTACGGTTAATATATTGAAACAACGAGTGATCTCCGAATAGATCTAAATCATATGAATAAAGATGAGCCGAATTAATATATTCTTTTCCGCCATCGAAGGCAGAGGTGTCATAGTCAATGACCGATAATTCCTGCTCATTGATCTCAATTTTCTTTTCCAGATAATCTTTTTTGTAGAATAGTTGGTTATGATACCTCACAAGCGCCAGAAAAGGAATGAAGGTACATACAATAACACTGCCAATAGCGATCCATCCGGCTGATATAAAATAAATAACGCCGGCAATTCCTGCTATAAAGAGCAGGATACGAATGGTGCTGATTCTATAAATTTTAGTTTTTACACGGGTCAGTTTTTCACTTGTTTCTTCGATAAGTTGCTTATATACGGTGATTATTTTATCCAGATCATTCATCTTTTTTCTTTTATTATTTATTGATGGACAAATGTAAAGAATATATTCTTGTGTAGTCCTTTTTATTTAATACTATTAACAAGATAACTAAATCAATCTTTCTGTAGATAAACATTAAAAGACCTACAGATAATATGAAAATAGTGTAGACTATAAAAATAAAAGGAGTAGACCTAATTATTGTTAAGTGTAGGCAAATCCACGAATATATACGTTTGTTTTGCCTTCACATTCAAGAGTAAAATACTTATATTTGCGGTCAGTTCAGATAAAGGGTGATTAATAATACATTGATAGTATGAGAAAAGTATTCATTTATTCCGCATGCATATTTCTTTTTACCGGTTGTGGAACGATGGATCAGGCAACAAAATCCATATTTTCCACTCAAGCGGGTGCGGCTATTGGCAATATAGCCGGTTCTATTATAGGAGAAAATATTGGAGGATACAGAGGCTCTTTCTTTGGATCGATAATTGGAACGGGAGCCGGTGCTGTTATTGGCGCTGGTGTGGCAGCCCGGACATCCCCCGATACTGAACAGTATGCCCCTTCCACTCCTTTTCCATCCCCTTATCTTGTTATTCGTGATATCCGTTTGTTAGATGAAAATAGAAACAAATTGGTTGATGCCGATGAAAATTGTCAGCTTGTTTTTGAGATATTCAATGATGGAGAGGAGACGGCACTGGATGTGAAGCCAGTGCTCAAAGGACTGAAAGGAACAAAACAGTTGATTTATTCTTCGCCATTAGTCATAGATCAGATAAAGCCAAAGGAGGCCGTGCAATATACAGTAAATCTTTCCGCCTCATCCAAAGTAAGGACTGGTGATGCCAACTTTGAAATTTATCTCGATGAGCGGAATGGTTTTGGTACTTCTAAAGAAGAATTTACTATCCGAACCCAAAAAAAACTCTATTGATATAACTGTTTTCTATCTTACATTAAATCGGATAATAAACTTGCTACCTTTTCCCACTTCACTTTCCACACTAAGTGAACCATCATGAGCTTCTATAAAATCTTTTGAGATAGAAAGCCCCAGTCCACTACCTTGAACTTTGGTTCCAGGTACGCGGAAATAACGATCAAAGATACTTTGATGATAGCGTGGGTCAATGCCTTTACCAAAGTCCTGAACAAACATTTCCACTACATTATCAATTTGTCTTGCACCAATGATAATTCTAGAATTCTCCTTGGAATAATGAATAGCATTACTTAAAAGATTGGTCAGCACCCAGGCAATCTTCTCACTATCCACAAAAAGCTTGGCTATTTTTTCAGGATATTCTACTTCTATGTGGCAGCCAAACTTCTCTGCCAACATACGGGTAGCCTTTATTGCATAATCAATCAGCTCAATTGGTTTAGTGATCTTTGGCATTAATTGTAGTTTACCAGTTTCCACTTGCGTCAGTTTTAGTAACTCTCCCGTGATATTCAGTAAGCGTTCACTATTATCTTTAATACTTTGAGAAAGAGACTCCTGTTCCTCGTTCAGCTGGCCTATTCGTTTATCTTCCAATAATTGCAGACTCATCATAATGGCAGAAATAGGAGTCTTTAGTTCGTGAGAGATTGTTGAAATAAAAGTGGTTTTAGCCGAATCCAATTCCTTGAACTCCGTAATATTCTTTAGAAGAATTACATCGCCAATGCTATGAGGTTCCGTTTCTCCAGTTTCAATGACACGTATAGGGATATATTTTGCCTGAAAGAAACTCTCTTTATCGTCCGCATAAATTTTTAGCGGTTCCTTCTTTTCTTCCGGGCTCACTAGCTCTCTTACTAAACGACGGAGCAAATCATTTTTCAATGAAAGTTCCGCTGCCGATTTCTTAATAACATTTTCCCGTTTCAGATTCAGAATATTGAGAGCTTCATTATTAATAAAAAGAATTTCTTTCTCATTATTCAGGCCGATAATTGGTTCAGTAATACTGTTTACAATTGCTTCAATATATTTTTTGTTTGCAATAATATCTGAAAGAGTACTTACACGATATTCATTGAGTCGTTCGGCCATCTTATTAAAGGAAGCCGAAACTTCTCCAAACTCACTTGTTGGTTCAAAGTGCAATCGTTTATCATAATTGTGATTAGCAATTTCCATGATGCCCCCCGTCAGCTCTTTTATAGTCTTTAATATTGATTGCGGGAAACGGAATAATAATCCCAACGTAAAAAGGATACAGATGGTAAATGCTATACTAATCCACAAGATTGCATTGTGAGCCGTTTGCTTTGTCAATTCACTTTTATAAGAAATGGAATTCATATTCGTATTCATTATAGAATAGATATCTGTCCTTATTTTCTGAATGTTTGGTTCATTCATTTTACTTTTGAATTCCTCAAAGTGAAAAGTAAGCTTATCTGTTATTTCTTTTTCATTTGTTTCCGTCACATTTTTTTGTTGACTTTTCAGGTTGGTCGTGAAGGCTTGAAGAGCACTTTCACTGGTTGACATATCTTCCAACACAATAAGCATGTTTCTACAATAGTTCAGCGAATTATTATTATCCGTGAAAATATTTTGAGCATCCTGGCTTAACTTATTAGTGTAGTATATTGAAAGCATACCCAGCAGAAGAATCATAGTAAAAAGTATTCCAATACCGTAAGTGAGTTTGGTCTTTATTCTCATGTTGTTTATTTTTAAAATCTCAGGCTAAGATAATTAAATCTATGTTAGACTGCGAAAGTGATTCAATTAATTTCTTATAACGAAGAATAGAAAAATAAATCATCGGAATTCTGAAAGCCGGGCTTCCCATGCAAACAGTGGTAATTTGTCTTTCTTTGCAAGTTTTTATGATGGTATCAATAATATCAGATGACTGTACTTGCACTACTTCTCCTCCCAATTCTGTTGCCAGTTTAAAGTGATTAAGCAAGTGACGTTGGTTTGCCAAAGGTATACGGTCTACTGATTCTTTTGGAGTTTGCACATAAAGAGCGATAAATTTGGTGTTATACCGGGTAGATAGTCGGGCGGCTTTACGGATAATCTTTCGCGGAGTCTTTTCATTTGCGCTAATGCAAGCCATAAACTTCTCATGTCTGATGCGAGTTGTATCCATTATCAGCTCATTCTCCACTTTCTTCTCCACACGAAGTGCCACTTCTTTAAGAGACAACTCCCGAAGCTGAAGAATATTCTCTACTTTAAAAAAGTTATTTAGAGCAATCTGTATCTTTTCAGGGCGATAAATCTTTCCCGCTTTCAATCGTGTAACCAGCTCTTCTGCCGTTAAGTCTATGTTCACCACTTCATCAGCCTGTTCCAGTACACTATCCGGAATTCTTTCTTTCACCTCAATGCCCGAAATATCATGAATTTCTTCATTCAAACTTTCAATATGCTGAATGTTTACCGCGCTGATCACATTAATTCCCGCGTCTAGCAAATCAATAACATCCTGCCATCTTTTCTCGTTCGTACTTCCTTCCACATTGGAATGAGCCAATTCGTCCACAATAACAATTTCTGGCCGTATGCAGAGAATATTTTGCAAATCCATTTCCTCAATCTCTTTCCCTTTATAGAAAATTTTTCTTCGGGGTATAATGGGTAAACCCTCCGTCAGAGCTTCCGTTTCCGCTCTGCCGTGGGTTTCAATATATCCTATTTGCACGTCCACTCCTGTGTTGAGAAGATCATGTGCTTCCTGCAACATTCTATATGACTTTCCTACACCGGCAATCATTCCGATGTATATTTTAAACTTTCCCCGACGTGACTTTTTTATTAAATCAAGGAAATGTTGTACATTCTCTTCTTTACTCATGCCATCTTACTATTGATTACTTATGAGCTTCATCTAAAGCAGCATTTAGTTTTAGAACATTAATTTTTGTCGTTCCAAAGATACCTAAAAAAGGTTTCTCTATCTGTTTTTCAACTATTTCTTTTACGGCAGATTCGTTCATTCCTCGTGCCTGAGCCACGCGTTTTATTTGCACAAAAGCACATTGTGGAGTAATGTCAGGATCAAGACCGGACCCGCTGGCAGTTACCATTTCTGCAGGAACTTCACTACGTTTCAGGTAAGGATGGTGCATTAAAAATACATCAATTCTTTCTTTAACTGTTTGTAGATATTCTTTGTTTGCAACACTTTTATTGCTACCTCCCGAAGCATCGGCTTTATAATTCACCGCCGAAGGCCGTCCCCAAAAATAAATATCTTTAGTGAACCCTTGCCCCACATTTGCTGCACCAATCACTTTACCGTTTACCGTTAGCAGTTCCGCATTTCCCTTATTAGGAGAAGCCACTTGTGCAAAAATCCAAAGAACAAATACGTAACCTACTCCAAGAAGTAAGCAAAGTAACAGCGTTAATTTTACTGATTTTATAAGAGTTGTTTTCATTTTACTGACGAATTAAAAAAATAAACTGACAATCAAATCAATCAATTTAATCCCAATGAAAGGGGCAATCACGCCTCCTAATCCGTAAATCAATAGGTTGCGGCGAAGAAGTGCTGATGCACCGATCGGTTTATATTTCACACCTTTCAATGCCAATGGGATTAAAGCCGGGATAATAAGCGCATTGAAAATAATTGCTGATAAGATAGCACTTTCAGGACTATGCAATCCCATAACATTTAATGCAGCTAATTGAGGAATGGATACCATGAACAATGCAGGAACAATCGCGAAATATTTGGCTACATCATTAGCTATAGAGAAAGTGGTTAAAGTACCACGTGTCATTAATAATTGTTTGCCGATTTCTACAATCTCAATTAGTTTGGTAGGATCATTATCAAGATCCACCATGTTGCCAGCTTCCTTGGCAGCCTGCGTTCCGCTGTTCATTGCCACACCAACATTTGCCTGAGCCAAAGCAGGAGCATCATTGGTTCCGTCGCCCATCATGGCCACCAGTTTACCAGAGTCCTGCTCTTTTTTAATATATTCCATTTTGTCTTCCGGTTTGGCTTCCGCAATAAAATCATCTACTCCGGCTTTTTCTGCAATATATTTGGCGGTAAGAGGATTATCGCCGGTAACCATAACCGTTTTAACTCCCATCTTACGTAAACGTTCAAAACGCTCTTGTATGCCTGGTTTAATAATGTCTTGTAATTCAATCACTCCGACAATCTCTTTGTTTACACAAACAACCAGTGGAGTTCCCCCATTGTTAGAGATCGCAGCAGTAATCTCCTCCGTATCTTTAGGGAATTTGTTGCCCGCAGATTCGGCAATCTTACGAATCGCATCAAATGCTCCTTTACGGATTTCTGTACCATCTTGCAAATTTACGCCAGAACATCTTGTCTCTGCGGTGAACTTAATCATTTTACTTCCCGTGGTATTCAAGTTTCTCATCCTGAGACCGCCTTCTCTTCCCAATTCCACGATAGACTTTCCCTCGGGAGTCTCATCGGATAATGAAGCAAGCAAGCAAAACTCAATAAACATTCGCTCTTCCATGCCGTTTACAGGATAGAATTTGGTTGCTTTACGATTACCAATCGTGATGGTTCCCGTTTTATCCAGCAAAAGAGTATCCACATCTCCGGCAGTTTCTACAGCTTTACCCGACTTGGTGATTACGTTTGCCCGCAAAGCTCTGTCCATTCCTGCAATACCGATGGCAGAAAGTAATCCGCCGATAGTAGTAGGAATGAGGCAAACGAACAAGGAAATTAAGGAAGCAATAGTAAGAGTGGTATGTGAATAGTCAGCCAACGGCTTTAAGGTAATGCATACAATCACAAATACCAAAGTGAAGCCAGCCAGTAAAATGGTTAAAGCAATTTCATTTGGTGTCTTCTTGCGGGAAGCACCTTCTACCAAAGCAATCATCTTATCAAGAAAACTCTCTCCCGGCTGTGTGGTTACCACCACCTTTATATTGTCCGACAATACTTTTGTACCTCCGGTAACAGAACTCTTATCGCCTCCGGCTTCCCGAATTACCGGAGCACTCTCTCCAGTGATGGCACTTTCATCGATAGATGCAAGCCCTTCAATAATTTCACCATCTGAAGGAATAAGGTCTCCGGCCTCACACTCAAAAATATCGCCTTTTTTCAGTAAAGCACTACTTACTACTTCTATTTTTCCATTTATTATTTTTTTTGCAGGAGTCTCTTCGCGTGTTTTTCTCAAACTGTCGGCTTGCGCTTTTCCTCTTGCTTCGGCAATAGCTTCTGCAAAATTGGCAAACAATAAAGTAATGAACAAAATGATAAACACGATGACATTGTATCCGAATGAACCTTGTGCCTTGTTAAAGATGGAATATCCTGTAACTATTAACATTACAACGGTTGCCACTTCTACAGTAAACATAATAGGATTCTTAATCATCACCCGTGGATTTAACTTCACGAAAGATTGTTTAAAGCTTTCCATTACTTGCTCTTTAGGGAATAAAGAGGCTGATTTATTTTCTTTCATATTCTTCTTGCAATTATAAACTTAACTGTTCTGCGATGGTACTTAACGCATGAGTGGGGAAGAATGCTAGTGCAGCAATAATGCAAATCACGGCAAAGGTCATTACTCCAAACGTTGCAGTATCTGTTTTTAGTGTTCCGGCACTTTCAGGGATAAATTTCTTCTGAGCTAGTATTCCAGCGATAGCTACTTGCCCTACAATGGGTAAATATCGGCTAAGAATAAGAATCAATCCAGTAGAATAATTCCAAAATGGAGTATTATCTATCAGTCCTTCAAAACCAGAACCGTTATTTGCTGCGGAAGAAGTGTATTCATAAAACATTTCACTCAGTCCATGGAAGGAAGCATTATTCAACCATCCACCTTCAGCGGTAACCAACCCTGGATGGTGCGCATATACATAAGAAGAAACGGCTGTACCTACAAGAATCATGAATGGATGAATCAATGCAATAATTATTGCAATTTTCATTTCTCTTGCTTCTACCTTTTTACCCAAGAATTCGGGAGTTCGTCCCACCATCAATCCACTTATAAACACTGCGATAATGATGAATATATAATAATTTAAGAAGCCAACTCCTACACCACCAAACCATGTATTGGTTTGCATATTGAGCATTTCCATCATTCCAGAAAGTGGCATCATACTGTCATGCATTCCATTTACTGATCCATTGGAGCTGGCAGTCGTGGTAATACTCCATAGAGCTGTGGCGGCCGAGCCAATACGGACCTCTTTCCCTTCCATTGATCCTCCTCTTTGGTCAATGTCGGCAAGTTTTGGATTACCACCTGTCTCTTGCCAAGTATTAATCCCTATGCCAATAAGAATAGCAAAAAGCATCACACTAAAAATACAGAGAGCCATCTTTTTACGCTTAATATAGAAACCAAGGGCAAAGATCATAGCCATAGGAATTAGTAAAATGGAAATATTCTCCACCATATTAGTAAGATAAGAAGGATTTTCCAACGGATGGGAAGAGTTTGCACCAAAATATCCACCCCCATTAGTACCGAGCTGTTTGATTGCTACAATTGCCGCGGCAGGTCCCTGAGAAACTGTTTGCTGACTACCTTCCAGTGTAGGGATAGTCGTTTTTCCATCAAATCCCATTGGTACCCCTTGAACAATAAGAATGAAACCAAGGATTAAAGATAAGGGTAACAAAATACGAGTGCAACTTCTTACCAGAAAGAACCAAAAGTTTCCAATCGTTTTAGTTGTCTTTGCAGCCATTGCTTTCATTACGCCAGCCATTGCAGCCATTCCTGTTGCTGCGGTAACAAACTGGAAAAGCATCACTACAAATAATTGAGTGAAGTAAGTCAGCCCGCTTTCACCACTATAATGTTGCAAGTCACAATTTACTAAAAAGCTAATAGCAGTATTAAAAGCCTGATCTATACTTTGTGATCCGTTCCCATCTGGATTTAATGGAAGCCAATGTTGAGACACCAGTAAAATCATACCCCAGAGAAACCAGAAAAAATTCAGAGTTAGAAGTGTTCCTAAAAACTTCTTCCAGTCCATTTCCTCTGTTGGATCAATCTTACAGAGTTTAAAAATTGCATTTTCTACAGGAGCAATGAAGTCCGACCAGTTTTTTTCTCCTTTATAAACTCTTGCGATATGTTTACCCAGCGGATAGCTTAACGCAATCATCAAGATAATCTGTATTCCGCTGCCAAATAATTCTGTATTCATTTTATTAAAACTTTTCGGGCTTGATAAGTACGTAAATCATATAGCCGAAGATGGCTAAACCTAGAACAAACAATAGTGTATACATCTCTTTTCTTATTTATATTTGTTCAAACCACTCTATACATTTAAAGAAAAGCCAGAAACAGCAATAGCCTAAAAGGCAACTTAAAATAAATAATAATGTGTTCATCTTTTTTTACCCTTTAAATTATTTATTAATATTTTTTATAATCATATAAATTAGTGCTAAAGATATGCCAAAAGAAATGCATTATATATATCTTACAGTAAAACAATTAATTAAGGAATTAGATTCTTTTAGAACACTGAAAACTGCCCTTTCATTTTGGTAGGGTAGTATGCTGTTTTGGCAGTATGCGGAAGGTTTCTTTGTGAATATTTCTAAGGCAAAAAATTACTATATAGTAATGGCTCGATTACTACGTAGTAGTTGGGCAGTTACTACTAGTATTTAAACACGGTATAAATAGGAACAATAATTTATAATTTGTATTCCTCGATTTTCCGATATAAAGTGGTCAGTCCAATTTTTAGTAGTCGTGCAGCTTCTGTTTTATTTCCCTTGGTGTATTGGAGCACGCGGGCGATGTGGCGGCGTTCCATAGTAGCCATCTCAAAGTTTGAGTAACTTTTTCCGGCAATTTCTTCAAAGTGAGAATTTTGAATTTCTATTGGAAGATCCTGAAGAGTTAACTCGTCTTCGTTACACACGATGAGGCTGCGTTCTATTACGTTGCGGAGTTCACGAATATTTCCTTTCCAACTATGCCGTTTCAATGCTTCTATAAATTCTTGATTGATCGTTACTGCTTGTTTAGATAGTTTGGCTCCAAAGTCTTCTATAAAAGAACGGGCAATGAGCTCGATGTCTTCACTTCGATCACGTAATGCGGGTAGATGAATCTGAAAAACAGAAAGACGATAAAATAGATCTTCCCTAAAATGACCGTCTTCTATCTCTTTAGCTAAATCACGGTTTGTCGCTGCAATAATACGCACATTCACTTTTGTTGGTTTAGTCTCTCCAATTTTTATGAACTCGCCCGTTTCCAGAATTCTCAATAATTTTGCTTGGAGGTCAAAGACCATTTCTCCTATTTCATCGAGGAATATAGTTCCATTGTTTGCCTCTTCAAAAAGTCCTTTTTTATCTTTAGCCGCACCAGTAAATGCTCCGGCTTTGTAACCAAACATTTCACTTTCTAAGAGATCCTTACTAAAGGAAGAACAATTTATTGCTACAAAAGCTTTATCTCGTCGGACACTATTTCCATGAATAGCCTGTGCAAACACTTCTTTACCTGTTCCCGTTTCTCCAGTGAGGAGTACAGGCACATCTGTTGTCGATACTTTTTGTGCAAGCGATATGGTGTCTTTGATTAACTTGCTACTTCCCTGAATGTTTTGAAATGAATATTGTCTGCCAACTTGTGATTCCAATTGTTCCAATCGTTTGTTCATTAAGGCTTTCTCCATCGCCCTACTAATCAGCGGAATAATTTTGTTATTATCATCCCCTTTGGTGATGTAATCAAATGCTCCGTTTTTAATTGCTTGTACGCCATCTGGAATATTTCCATGGGCAGTAAGTAAGATAACTTCTGTCTGTGGATATGTTTTTTTGATTTTAAGTACCAAATCCACACCATTACCATCTGGCAAACGCACATCACATAATACTACTTCAGGAGAACTAATTTCAATTTGCTTTATTCCCGAACGACAATCTGAAGCCTGATAGATTTCATATCCTTCGAGTTCCAGCATCCTTGTTAAAAGTTTCCTGAGCTGGTTTTCATCATCAATAATCAGAACTTTGTTCATGGCGTTTACGTTTATCATTATTTAATAAGATCTATAATCCAATGAGCAACTTCTTTTTCAGTTGTTTTTAAAGTATCAATACTTTTTAGTGCTTTTTCTTTTATATCATCCGGCTCATCTTTTGCATTATTCTGAATAGTATAACGGTTGTACTCTGAAGTGTATTCGGGATGTCCTTGAAAAGTAAGTATATGTTCTCCTACCACAAATCCTTCAATTGGACAAAAAGAGCTGGTAGCAAACAATGTTGCTTCTTTGGGAAGTGTTATAACCTGATCGTGATGGTTATAATGCAAACTCATTTCGCCTTTCGTAAAGTAAGTTAATGCTTTGGGCATTACAATTTTGGAAGATCGTATACCTGTTCCCCATCCTTTATCAGATTTCTCAACTTTCCCTCCTAATGCCTGAGCAATGGCCTGGTGACCAAAGCAAATGCCTATTAGTTTAGCTTGCTTTTTATGCGCTTTACAAATAAAACTAAGTAAATTTTTTACCCATGGTGTATCATCATAAGCTCCGGCACGACTTCCGGTGATTAGATAGAGCTCATCTGTACGGATTATTTCAGGAATTTCACCATTTTGAACAGTATGAATCATGTATTCCATATCTGGACGGATAGAATCGAATAAATTACAGAATAGAGAGGAATAAGACTCAATATACTCGGGAAGGAGTCCCGGGAATGTGTCGCAAAGAAGAATATTTAATTTCATAAACTTCGTTTTTTAATCAGAAATGAGATGCAAAGTAACTCTTTTTTTGATGAATATAGAATATTTATCTGGAATTTTTCATGAGAGTGAATAAAATCTATCTAATTTATTGCTCTTTTTCTGAGAAATCCCTATCTTCGACTGATAGAAAAATAAAAAACTTTGAAAGATGTTAGCAGATTTATCAATAAAAGATTATTTAGCGAGAACGGCAAACAGTGAATATTTACCTACCGGAGGTTGTGCATCTGCTTTAAGTGCAGCTCTTGCGGCTTCGTTGACTGAAATGGTTGCGAACCTTACAATTTCGGGACAGGATAGTGTGGTAATCAGATCACAGATGGAAGAAATTGCCCAGAGTATGAAAGAATTGCGGAAAGAATTTACGCTTGCCATTGATCGGGATGCGGATTCTTATAAGGAACTTTTTGCCGCATATAAAATGCCTGAAGGAGCAAGTGAAGAAATAAAGAGTAAAGACGAACAGATTCAAAAATCTATTTTGATTGCGGTTATGGTGCCTTTTGATGTGGCAGAAATGGCGATGCGGATGATGGATCTTATAGCTGAAGTTGCTCGGCAAGCGGATAAAAAGGCAATGATTGATGCTTGTGCTGCAATCATTTTTGCTCGTAGCGCGGTGCTTAGCGCACTGTTCACTATTCGTGTAAACTTTCATTTATTGAAAAGCAAGCAGATTGTGGAGGATTTGACAGTAAAATCAGATGATATTGAAAAACAGGCAATAAAGAAGGAGCAGGAATTGCTTTCTTGGGTAAAAACAAAATTCTGAACTTTGGAAAAGAGTAAGATAAGAGAAAAGTAATAGCAACCTCGATTTCGTTTTGAAACCGAGGTTTTTTTATATAAGAGAGCTGACATATCATGGTAAAGAGCATTGTTAAACAATCTCTTTACTTTGTTCATCGGGTAAAAAGATTATTTTATCGATTTATCCTTGTATAGAATAGCTTAACAGTATTATCTTTATCGCAAATCTCATCCTACGTTTTTACATTGATAGTATTAAATTAGAAAGGGGAATTACAAAACTTATTTAATGCTTAAAGTTTTATTTATATCTTTGTCCCGGCTTTAGTATGAGCTAAGGTAGATTATGTTGGACTCCAAGAATAAATAAAAGAAGATGGATGAGTGAAAATACACAAGAACTGAATATAGCTAAATTAAAGCTTAAAGAGCGCATTATTGTAGCAGCAATGAACGCTTTTACTCAAAATGGAATTAAAAGAGTTACTATGGATGACATTGCTTCTGATCTCAGTATTTCAAAGCGAACATTGTATGAAACCTTTTCAGATAAAGAGACTTTATTGGTGGAATGTGTTAAAAAGCAAGACAAAGACAAAGAAGAACTGGGCATAAAGATAGTGGCTGAATCTGAAAATGTGCTTGAAGTGGTTTTGAAATTTTATAAAATTAGTATAGAATTTTATCATAAGACTAATAGGTGTTTCTTTGATGATATTAAGAAATATCCTAAAGTAAATGATCTGATTAAGCAGAATCATGAAAAGAATAATCATAATGTAGTAGCCTTTTTTATGAAAGGTGTTGAGCAGAAAATTTTTAGACATGATGTAAATTTTGAGATCATTAATATTTTAGTGCGGGAACAAGTCGATTTTTTGATGAATACAGACATATGTAGCACTTTTTCGTTTATAGAAGTATATGAATCGATTGTATTTACTTTTTTACGAGGGATATCAACTATAAAAGGACAAAATATATTAGAAGACTTTATAACAGATAATAAGAAAAAAGAGAACGATAAAAAATATAGATTTAAGGTATGAATAAAAGGAAAAGTTTTGCTGGCAAAAATATACTTTGTGGTATTGTTGCATTTATTTTATATAGTAATATTCAAGCACAGGAAGTCTTAACTCTGAACTTGGAGAAAGCATTGGAGATTGCACTGTCAGAGAGTCCTACTATTAAAGTAGCAAACAAAGAAATTGAGAAAAAAATATATGCAAAAAAAGAAACAATTGCAGGCCTTTTTCCAACTATTGATGCTTCGGGTGGATATACCTATACAATTAAAAAGCAAAGATTTGCTATGATGGGGCAAAGCATTGAGATTGGACAGTCAAATAACTGGAATGCTGGATTAAACCTTTCATTACCTATCTACGCACCCACTTTGTATAAGTCTATGGAATTGACGGCAAAAGACATAGAATTGGCTTCAGAAAGTGCTCGCTCTTCAAATTTAAACCTTGTTAATGAAGTTACTAAGGCTTATTATCAACTACTATTGGCTCAAGATTCTTATGAAGTGTTTCAAAAGAGTTATGTACAGTCGGAAGCGAATTTTGAAGTTGTGAATAATAAGTTTAAGCAGGGTGCTGTATCTGAATATGATAAGATACGTGCGGAAGTGCAAGCCAGGAATCTAAAACCGAGTGTTATTTCTTCTGAAAATGCAGTGAACTTGACGAAGCTTCAACTAAAAGTTTTGATTGGTTTGGATGCTAATCAAAACATTGCTATTGAAGGTAACTTGGCCGATTATGAAAATAATATGTATGTAGAGGTACTAAATGCTGATACAGCTAACATGGCTAATAATTCAGACTTGAAGCAAATGAAATTACAAGGCGACATGTTGAATAAGCAACTCCAATTAAATCAGAGTGCTTATCTTCCTACCATCGCTTTGTCCTCTCAGTTTTCTTATATTTCTATGAATGATAACTTCAAATTTAAAGATTATAGTTGGAATCCTTATAGTACAGTAGGTATTACTCTTTCAGTCCCTATTTATGAGGGAGGAATCCGTTCTTATAAAAAGAAACAAACACAACTGCAGATAGAACAGCTAAACTTGAATACTCTTAATTTACGTAGGAATGTAGATGTGATGGTTAAAAATTATATGAACAATATGCATAAATCCGTGGAACAATTAAGTTCAAACAAAGAAAGCGTGAAGCAGGCGGAAAAAGGTTGTGTTATTGCAAAAAAAAGATATGAAGTAGGTAAAGGTACAATTCTGGAACTGAATGTTTCTGAATTAGCTCTTACTCAATCTAAACTTGCTTATAATCAAGCTATCTTTGATTACTTATCGGCTAAGGCTGATCTGGAAAAAGTGCTTGGGAAAGACAGGATTGCTATTTCAACTCAAAAATAATAATCTGAAGAACAATTGATAATTAATAATAAAAAGAATATATGAAACGATTTGGTAAAATTCAGTTATTTGCTTTGACTGTTTTGATATTATTGGCCTCTTGTGGTAAAGGAGGAAAGACTGCCGATTCAAAATTGAAAGAGGAAAAACCTAAGGTGAGATTGGAAGTTGTAAAAGCAGATAGAGTAGATCAATTGCAAGAATTTACCGCGACAGTAGAGTCTGATGTGAAGAATAATATAGCCCCTTCTTCTATTGTTCGCATAGAAAAAATATTTGTGGAAGTAGGAGATCATGTTAACAAAGGTCAGAAGCTGGTCCAGATGGATGCTTCCAACTTGAAACAAATGAAAGCTCAGTTGGATAACCAGAAGATTGAGTTCTCTCGCATTGATGAATTATATAAAGTAGGTGGGGCTTCAAAGTCTGAGTGGGATGCTAAAAAAATGAGTTTGGATGTGATGCATACTTCATACAGAAATCTATTGCAAAATACCTCTTTAACTAGCCCTATTAGTGGGGTGGTTACAGTTCGTAATTATGATAGTGGTGATATGTATTCAGGAACTAATCCTGTTCTTACTGTCGAAAAAATAACTCCGGTGAAGCTCGTGATTAATGTTTCTGAGGATAATTTTACGAAAGTGAAAAAAGGAATGCAGACCAAGATAAAGCTTGATGTTTATGGTGATGAAGAATTTTCAGGGAAAGTAACTCTAATTCATCCTACAGTGGATAATACAACTCGTACATTCCCGGTGGAAATAACCGTAGCAAATGGGAATCAAAAAGTACGTCCGGGAATGTTTGCTCGTGTTACAATCAGTTTCGGGGTAATGAATCATGTGGTGGTTCCTGATCGTGCCGTTATTAAACAAAGTGGCTCTGGAGATCGGTTTGTTTATGTATATCATGATGGCAGAGTAACTTATAATAAGGTAGTGCTTGGCCGTCGAATGGGGGCTGAATATGAATTAATTTCAGGAGTACCTGATAACTCACAAGTGGTTGTTGCAGGACAAACTCGTCTAAGTAATGGGGCGGCAGTTCAAGTTGAGAAATAAATAATAATCAATAAGCTCTTTATAATAAAAAATAGAATATGAGTGTATATGCAGGAGCCGTAAAGCGCCCCATAATGACTTCACTGTGCTTTATCGCAGTGATGATATTCGGGTTGTTCTCTTTACAGAAATTACCTATTGACCTATATCCGGATATTGAAATGAACACCATCATGGTGATTACATCCTATCCTGGCGCAAGCGCAGCGGACATTGAAAACAACGTTTCCCGTCCTCTGGAGAATGTTTTGAATACTGTTAGTAACTTAAAACATATTACTTCCAAATCAAAAGAAAATATATCTGTCATTACTTTGGAATTTGAATATGGAAAGAATATTGACGCACTGACCAATGATGTGCGTGATAAATTAGATTTGGTGAAAGCTTCATTGCCTGATGACGCAGAGAATCCTACTATTTTTAAATTTAGTACGGATATGATTCCTATCGTCATTCTGTCTGCACAAGCAAAAGAAAGTTTGCCGGCATTGTATAAGATATTGGATGATGGAGTGGCCAATCCACTTGCCCGAATTGGTGGGGTAGGTACTGTGTCAGTAACCGGTGCTCCCAAACGTGAAATACAAATTTATATAGATCCGGTCCGACTGGAGGCATATAAATTGAGTGTGGAAACAATATCTTCTATTATTGCTGCTGAAAATAAGAATATTCCTGGTGGAAATATCGATATAGGTAGTGATACTTATTCTTTGCGTGTGGAGGGTGAGTTTAAAGATGCTTCTCAGATGAAGAATATTGTTGTAGGTAGTTCTGATGGCAAAAATATCTACTTGAAAGATGTTGCTCGTGTACAGGATGCTGTTCAGGAACGTGCTCAGGAAACCTATAATGGAGGTGTACAAGGTGCTCAAATTGTTATTCAAAAGCAGACGGGAGCCAATTCTGTTCAGATTGCAAATAAAGTACGGGCTATTTTACCCTCTTTGCAAGCAAAACTGCCATCAGATGTGAAGCTGGATGTTGTTATTGATACGTCAGACAATATAAAGAACACGATTGCTTCTCTTGGAGATACTATTCGTGATGCATTACTCTTTGTTGGTTTAGTGGTCTTTATCTTCTTGGGACGATGGAGGTCTTGTGTGATTATTTTAGTTACTATTCCATTATCATTAATAGCTTCCTTTATTTATCTGGCTGTAGTGGGAAGTTCGCTAAATATCATTTCGCTTTCATCTTTATCCATTGCGATAGGTTTGGTAGTGGATGATGCCATAGTGGTTTTGGAAAATGTAACAACACATATTGAGCGCGGAAGTGATCCGAAACAGGCTTCTGTTCATGGCACAAATGAAATGGCAGTGTCTGTTATCGCATCCACCTTGACCTTATTTGCTGTGTTTTTCCCATTAACTTTAGTTTCTGGTATGACAGGTGTTCTGTTTAGAGAACTAGGATGGATGGTTTGCATTATTATGGCAATTTCTTTGATTTGTGCTTTGACCTTGACTCCAATGCTTTGTTCACAGTTACTTCGATTAAATCCGAAGCATAATAAAGTATTTGAAAAAGTCTACGGTCCGATTCAAAAAGGATTGGATGGTTTTGATGTTTTCTATGCCCGACTATTGAATTGGGCTGTTCGTCATCGCTCGTCAGTGATTATAGGAGGTTGTTCTTTCTTTATTCTTTCAATGTTCCTCATTAAATTCATAGGAACAGAGTTTATGCCTACGCAAGATAACGCACGTGTGGGAGTGACAATGGAGCTACCCATTGGCACCCGAACGGAGGTTTCACGAGATATTGCTTTGCAAGTGGAGAATGTATGGAAGAAGAAATATCCTGAAATAGAATTCATCAATTTTACCGTTGGCCAGGCTGATACGGATAATACATGGGCCTCCTTAAGTGATAATGGCTCACATATTGTGACTTTCAATATCCGTTTATCCGATCCAGGTAAGCGTAAGCGTGGCATCGTGGAGATTTGTGAGGGTATGCGTAAAGATTTGGATAACTTCCCGGAATTAAAGAAATATACAGTAGATGTTGGAGGTAGCCGAGGTCAAGGTATGGGTGGACAATCTACACTTGATCTGGAAGTTTATGGATATGACTTTGCCCAAACGGATAAAGTAGCTCAGGATTTGAAAAACAGAATGAGCAAAGTTCCTGGTTGTGCAGATGTTACAACGAGTCGTGGAGATTATCAACCGGAATATCAGATAAAGTTTGATCGTGAAAAGTTAGCGATGAATGGGCTAAATTTAACAACAGCTGCTACTTATGCTCGTAATCGAATCAACGGTGCTGTTGCGTCTAAGTATCGTGAGGATGGTGAAGAGTATGACATTAAAGTAATGTATGCTCCTGAATATCGTCAGTCAATAGAATCTATAGAAAATATTTTAATCTATAATAGTCAAGGCAAGGGAATCCGGCTAAGGGACCTGGGTACGGTTGTTGAGGCCTTCTCTCCACCTACTATTGAGCGTAAAGACCGTGAACGTATTAATACTGTGCAAGCGGTGATATCGGGCGCTTCTATGGATAAAGTGGTGGCAGCAGCTCATCAACAGATTTCTCAGTTACAGATTCCCCCAGGTGTTACCGTGCAAGTTTCAGGAACTTATGAAGACCAACAAGAATCATTTACTGACTTAGCTACTTTGGCACTATTAATAATCATTCTGGTATTTATAGTAATGGCTGCTCAGTTTGAATCGCTGACTTACCCATTTATTATCATGTTTGCATTACCATTTAGTTTGTCCGGAGTATTAATGGCATTATGGATTTCCGGTAGCACGATAAATCTTATGTCAGCCATTGGTATGATTATGTTGATTGGTATTGTGGTGAAGAATGGTATCGTATTAGTGGATTATATCAATCTAAACCGTGAACGTGGTTTGGCTATCATTAATTCTGTAGTAACTGGTGGTAAGTCTCGTCTGCGTCCGGTGGTAATGACAACGTTGACAACAATCCTTGGTATGGTGCCTATGGCAATTGGTGGTGGACAAGGCTCGGAAATGTGGCAACCAATGGGTATTGCAGTTATTGGTGGATTAACCATTTCTACCGTGCTTACGCTGATTATTGTTCCTGTACTCTATTGTGTTTTTGCTGGAACAGGAGTAAAACGTCAACGTAAAAAAATGCGTGAGTTGGACGCCATTGTATCAGCATCAAAAAATGATTAACGAATTTAGAAATAGAAAGATATGAAATCAGTATTAATAATTTTTGACCAATCCTTTTACGATCGCGTGCTGGCAATATTAGACAGAAACAATTGCCGCGGTTTTTCTTACGTTGAAGAAGTAAAAGGTAGAGGGAGCAAAACAGGTGACCCTCATTTTGGGAGTCATGCCTGGCCATCTATGTGTTCTTCTATTATTGCCGTAGTTGAAGATGAACGAGTGGATAACCTCCTTGAGATGCTTCACCGTTTGGATAAGGCTACGGAGCAACTTGGACTACGTGCTTTTGTGTGGAACGTAGAGAAGAGTATATAGTCAACCCCTAAAAAGTAACAAAAGATAATAAAGAGGACTATGCAATAAGACTAAGTTCTCTTTATTATTGATCTTTAAGATTATCCGTTTTAATTTTTTATTTATAAAAAATTAAATGAGTGAATTATCTTTTAATTTGTTTGTTTTCCTATATTCCTTGGGTGTTTGATTGTATCGTTTAAAAAATTCTTTGTAAAAATGAGAGCGATTTGTGAACCCAGCTTTATACATAATTTCTTGAATAGTCAAAGTTGTAGTCAACAATAATTTAGCAGCATAACTAATTCGTTGTTCTTTGATGAAATCTTTAGGAGTTAATTGGTTAAGATCCTTAAATTTTCTATATAAATTACTGATACTGATTTGCACGGATTTGGCTAATTCTTCAGGATTAAAGTCAGGATTATCCATATTTTTTTCTATTATTTTTGTTATTTCAAAAAGAAAATTTATATCTTCTTTTTGTTGCAATTGCCCATTGGTAAATTCAAAAGCGCTGGCTGAGGAGTTATAATACATTTCCATGTTCTTTTTATTATCAATTAGATGCTTAATGACAGCTTTTAAATATTGAGTATTAAAAGGTTTTGGAATATAAGCATCAGCTCCTGATTCAATACCTTCTATCTTTTCATCATTTGTATTTTTAGCAGATAAAATAACCAAAGGAATCTGCATTGTGTGCTTATTCTGCTTTATTTGTTTTATAAGAGTGATGCCATCAATATTGGGCATCATAATATCAGTAACAATCAAGTCAGGATTGTTTTGTTTGATAATTTCAAGGCCTATTTCCCCATCTTCGGCTGTAAGAACCGTATATTCATCAGATAGTATATCTTTCAACATCCACAATAGCTCTTTGTTGTCGTCAATTATAAGTATACTTACTTGTTGGTTTTTATCGGCAGAATTTTTATAAGTTATTGTTGATGGCATATTCAAATCAGTAGATATTGCTTTATTCGCTTGATCTATGTCTCCTTTATGTTCCTCTCCACAGGCTCTATTCAGAGAAAGATCCTTTATTTCCAAATGTGGAAGTGTAATAATGAATTGTGCATATTGATTTATTTCACTTTCCACTTCAATCGCTCCATTAAGCAGTTTGGTCATACTATGACAAATAGCTAATCCTAGTCCATTTCTTGATGATAATCCTTTGATGGCATTTTCTTTAATATTATCCAGAACACTGTAACGGTTAAAAATTAGAGGAATATTTTCTTGGCTAATGCCTTTACCAGTATTATAAACTTTCAAAACAAGCTTATCATTTTCTACATTTACAGACACAACAATACGTCCTTTCTCTGGAGTATATTTAAAAGCATTAGATATTATATTGTTTAATATTTTTGTAAAGCAACTATTATCACTATTCCAAATAATATTCTGAGGTATATTTGTCTGAAAATGTATGTTATTTTGTTCAGCCAATTCACTAAATGATTCTGTTATCTCATTTACTAAATCACTAATATTTAAACTCTGAATTTCACATACTTTATTCCCGGTTTCCATTCGCCTAAAGTCTATAACTTCTTGAATTAGGCTATTCAATCGTTCTGCATTTGATTTTATAATTTGGGCATATTTTTTAATAAAGGAATCACTATTATCATGATTTAAAATCCTTTCACAAGGGCCATAAATAAGAGTGAGCGGAGTGCAGAACTCATGTGTGATATTGGTGAAAAATCTTAGTTTCCCTTCGTAAACTTCCTCTTTATATTTCTCATTCAGTTGTTTAGTAATAGCTATTCTTCTTTTTTCATACTTTTTAGTGATATATAGGTAAGTCATTATTGCAGCACCCATCATGAGTAATAAATATAGAGCTTTGGCATAAATAGTCATATACCAAGGAGGAAGTATTATGATACGAATACTACAAATCTGGCTCTCATTATCTCTTATACCATCATTATATTTCACTTTTAATAGATAGCTTCCCGGTGCAATATTTGTAAATTGAGCTTCATTTAAACGAGTATCCATCCATACATCATTAAAGTTCTCTAACTTATAAGAATATTTACTGCTTTCCCCATTGATGAAATCCATGGCAACAAACGAAATTGCAAAGAAATTCTGGTTATATTTAAGCTCGATATATTGTTCGTCTCCTTCCTTTTTTTGAAAATCATTGATATTATAATCTTTATTAAAGATACGAAGTCTTTTAAAGAAGATGGTTGGTGTAAAATTCTTACTTTTTTTATTTTTGCTTTCAATCCGAATAATTCCATCGACACCTCCAAAGAAACAAGTAGAACTTAATTTGTCTTTAAAATAAGCATTATCGCTAAACTCAATAACTTTCAATCCTGTTTTATCATTAAAACTTCTGAATGTGTTATTCAGAGGATTAAATAAAATAATACCAGCATTACTACTTAGCCAAAGTTTACCTTTCGAGTCTTCTACTATTCCGTGAATAGTATTGTTGGGTAATCCTTCATTTTCATTAAAATTCTTATAATAAAAGGTGCCGTTAGAACGCATATTTAACTTGGTAAGGCCATAGCTGGTTCCAAGCCAAAGGTTTTTTTTCTTATCTTGATAAATACAAAGTATATCATTCATTGGGGCAATGCCGTATTTATCGAATGTAATAAGTTTATATTTTCCGTTCTTGGCATTAAAACGTATAATGCCATTACCGCGCATACCAATCCAGATGATAGAATCATTTTCAGGATAAAGTGAATATATTTGATTGTAAGTTTGTTCGTTTTTTATTTTAAACCCAAAACGTTTTATATTCTTTGTCTCCAGCGTGTTATTTTTTTTGTTAATACTGATTCTTAATAATGTATTTCCAGAGCCTACCCACAGCAGTGTATTAAATGCTTCGAATAAGGAGTGGACATTCGTAATTTTAATAGCAGTATGATTAATTAAAGAATGTATTTTACTATCTTGGTATGAGTAATAATTTAAGTTTGGTCCATCTGAACCAATCCATAATACCTTGTTCTGATTACTTAAAGTGAAAGCAAAGACGGCATTATTGCTTAATCCGTCGTTGGTTGTATAATGAATAACATTGGTCGGAGAATAATCTCTGGCTGTATTATAGTTTTTAATCCTTATAATTCCATTGTCTTTAGTTCCCAGCCATAAATTGTTTTGAGGATCCGTATGGATAGTCCGGATAGGCCTTTCTTTTTTTACAGGCAGCTGGATAAGATTTAAACTAGTAAATGTATACTCGTCTTTTGTCAATGCGTATACTCCCTGACCATCGGTCCCTATCCAGACTATATCCTGGGTCTCATCTTTCCAGAGAGAGAAAACCCCACAATTAATATCTATTCTTTCCGATTTATAATTATTTCGAGCTTGGAGACGAATAAGTCCGTTAGTTTTAAATCCAATAAGTATATCATTATTATCAAAAATAACAGATGAAATTAAACCGTTCTCATGTATAATTGGCGATAAATTTTTGATAAATATATTCTTTGCTTGATCTATCATATATAAATCATCATTTTCGTCAATAAATAGAATTTTTCCTTTACTATAGTAGGTATAATTTATTCTATGGAGGTGCTTGAAATTTTTATGGCGTATAATTTGGGGCATATTCGGATTCTTCAGAGAAACAGTATAAATTTCTATTATGCCTTTTTGAGTAATCCAAATATTATTGCTTGAGTCAATAATAAAGCTAATAATATCTTCATATACTATATTTTTATCGATAGGAAGATCAATAAATTTATTCTTGAGCTTATTGTAGAAGGATAAAGTCCCTTTTTTACCAATAACATATAAATTGTCATGTTTATCCTTAGCTACTGGAGAGTCTTCTTTGAATTCATTATAATATTCTTTGATAGTATTATTCCGCAATGATAGTTTGTTTAATCCCCATTTGGTACTTATCCATAGATATTTTTTTTCTGTTTCAACAATATTTCTGATTACATTACTTGATAAGCTGTTCTGATTGTTAATATCTGGTTTGTAAATATGAATCTCCCGACCGTCATACATATTGAGTCCATCGTATGTACCGATCCAGAGAAACCGGCTATTATCTTGAATTAAACAAATAACCGAACTATTAGAAAGTCCATCCCGACTACTTATTTGTCTGAGATTTGCATATAAATTGAGTGAATGTGTGCAGCAAAAAATAAATATCAGTAGTTGAAAGTGCGATTTCATTGTATATAATATATTAGGATATGGTTCTGATTACAAAGATATAATTTTTATTAGCATATCTATTTTTTAATAATGTAATAATAGGTATTAATAATGTATTCGTTTATATCAAAAATGTATGTTTCTGCTATATGCCTTTTTTCTATATCTTTTTGGGAGAAATGAATACAACCTCTTTCTTTTTTCCTTTTACATTTGTGACATAAAACAAAATAATGTTTTCATTTGGTAAAAGGTTTGGTAAAAGGCATTGTTAAACAGGAAACTGAAACTGATAAATAGAAAAGTAGAGTAGGGATGAATATAATGCCATATAATTCATTCTACTCTTACTTTTAAAAATAAAAAAGGTACTAACCTTATGTTTTATATTATGAGAAATCCTTTTCTTGAAAGAAACAAATATGAGAAAGCAAATATTATTATCCATATGCAGGACAACCTGCTGAATAAATTATTTATGCTAAATGTCTTATTTATATAATTTAATTAACTCTCTAAAAACCTTGATTCAGGGGATGCAAAAAGGGTTAGTAGATTTTCTATTAATAATCTAAAAATGGAATAGCCTATGATTTAAAGAATGACAATATTATGTAAAATATAAGAATTGATTTCGTCTCAGAAAAAAAATGAATAATTCTCTTGAAGAATCATATAGTTATATAGTTACTTAAATTTTATAGACCATCTTTAATATGAAAAACAAATCAATGAAAAAAAAGGAAATAATTGTTATAATGTTTCTAGCCTTTTGCTGCTCTATAAACAATTCTTTTGGCCAGACAAAAAATAGAGAGATTTCTGGAACGGTGAGTGATGCTTCTTCTGGAGAAATACTTATCGGGGTAAGTGTGTTAGAAGTTGGAACTGGAAATGGAACAATTACTAATCTAAAAGGATATTATAAACTTTCAGTCTCACCCAATGCTATTTTAAAGTTTAGTTATTTGGGATATGGCACTATTGAAAAGAAAGTTGGGGCACAATCTACTATGGATATTACTTTAGAAGAATCGAGATTAGAATTGGATGAAGTTGTGGTGGTCGGTTATGGAACGGTAAAAAAACGAGACCTGACTGGATCAGTAGCTTCTGTAAGTGCAGCTAAGATACAGGAAAGTCCCAGCCTTACTGCTGCTCAAGCTCTTCAGGGAAAAGTACCGGGAGTAATGGTCACTAACAGCAATTGGACTCCGGGAGCAGATCCGACCGTACTAATACGTGGAACACGCTCTATCAATGCCAGTAACGATCCGTTATATGTTGTGGATGGAATCCCTATTTCTATTGCACCAAACATGATTTCACCCGGTGACATTGAATCAATGGAAGTATTGAAGGACGCTTCGGCAACAGCTATTTACGGATCACGTGGGGCGAATGGTGTGATTATTATTACAACAAAAAAAGGCAAAAAAGGGAAAATACAACTGGATTATAATGGATATTACGGTTTTCTTACTATACAAAATAAACTGGAACTCATGAATGGTGCTGAATATGCAGACTATGTCCGTCAGTCATATAGAGCAGCTGGAAAATATAGCTCAAATGTTCCGAATATGGCACTTGACAAAACACTTCCATCTTTTACTAGTGATGACTATACTTGGCAATCCATTGCTATGGCTTATGATGAAGATGGTAACTATGACCGTACAAAGGTACGCTCTTCTGCAGAATGGTGGAAGTATGTGGAACAAACTGGAATGGTAACGGATCATCAATTAAATGTAAGAGGAGGTGGTGATAATGCACAATATTCTTTCAGTGCAAATTATTATAAAACAGACGGAATTTACAAACAACAGGATTATCAGCGATATTCTTTCAGATTAAATATTGATGCGCAAGCCACTAATTGGCTAAAATTGGGAGGACAATCATCATTTACACAATCTCTTCAACATAGGGGAACATCATTTCAAAATAAATGGACAGTGAATCCTTTGGGAAGGCTGTATGATGATGATGGAAACCTGACTCAATCTACTTCTGGAACAGATACACAGTGGTGGAATCCATTACAATATCTCGTAGACAAAGCCGTTGTCAACCCATTAACTGTCAATAGGTTTTTAGGCAGTTATTATGCAGAAGTAAAATTACCATTGAACGGACTTCGTTACCGGATGAATTTCGGAATAGATTTTCACTCAAAACAAGATAATTCATTTTATTCTAGTTTAGCAAACGGTGGAAATGTTAATCAAGCGAGTAAAGCTTCAGCACAAACATTCGGATATACTGTTGAGAATCTATTGTTTTACGACAAGCAAATAAAAAATCATTCTTTTGGCGCTACACTTTTACAATCAGTTCAGAGACAAACTGCCGAAAGTATGAATATAACAGGACAAGATTTGCCATCTGACGGACTATTGTATAATGATATTGGAGCTGCCAATACAATAACGGCTTATGGTAGTGATCGCCAACAATGGAGTCTTGCTTCATTCATGGGACGTTTGAATTATAATTATAAAAATAGGTATTACTTAACAGCTTCTCTTCGTTATGATGGTTCATCACGATTGGCTGAGGGGCACAAATGGGTTTCGTTCCCTGCATTCGCGTTGGCTTGGAGATTAAATGAAGAATCATTCCTTAAGAATGTACGTAATCTGGATAACTTAAAACTTCGTTTTGGATATGGAGTAACTGCAAATACCTCAATATCACCTTATCAGACTAAAGGTGTCTTGAGTCAGATGTATTATAATTATGGAAGTACAGAGGTTATAGGTTATGCTCCATCATCTTTTCCGGATAAGTCCCTCACATGGGAAAAAACGGGACAATGGAACATAGGAGTTGACTTTAGTTTCTTTAAAAGCAGATTAAATGGTACAATTGATGCATATATGCAGAATACCGATAAATTATTACTTAATAGACAATTGCCTGTTGTATCTGGTTATTCTGCTGTGTTAACCAATATTGGTAAGACAAAAAACAAAGGACTTGAAATAAGCTTATCAACTGTCAATATCCAGACAAAGGACTTCAATTGGCTTACTGATTTTACATACAGTACAAATAAAGAAGAAATAGTTGAACTATACAATGGAAAAGAAGACGATATTACAAATGGGTGGTTTATAGGGCAACCTGTCAACACATATTACGATTACAAAAAAATCGGAGTATGGCAAAACACGGAAAAGGACTTAGAAGAAATAGCTAAATTTAATGCTAATGGACATACATTTGCTCCAGGTATGATCAAAATACAGGACTTGAATGGTGATTATAAGATCACATCTGACAAAGACCGTAAAATACTGGGACACAATAATCCTTCGCATATATTCAGCATGAGTAATATTTTAAATTACAAAGATTTTGATTTTACGGCAGTCGTTTACGCAACAGTTGGGGGCATGCTAGAGAATGGTATTAGATATAATCAACAATCTTATCGAAATAATAATGTAAAATACAATTATTGGACTCCTGAAAATCCGACAAATGATTTTCCTACACCTAATATGCTTTACGATAACATGACTTATGAGTCGGCATTATATTATGAAAAATCGGATTTCTTACGAATCAAAACAATTACTTTAGGATATACTCTTCCAAAGAATTTATTGTTCAAAGGAGCTATTTCAAAATGCAGATTTTATGCAACCGTTGAAAATCCATTTATTTTTACAAAATATACTGGAGTGGATCCTGAAGGAGCCACAACGGAAGTTGGATCCGGATATAATAGGTCCTATGCATCTCCCAGCACAACATCATGGCTGATGGGGCTTAGTTTGAGCTTTTGAAAAATATTCAATAAACAAAAAATAAAAAAATATGAGAATCAATAAATATATTAAACGACCAACTGTAGCATCATTTTTGATACTATTTTGCAGTTTATCTGAATTATTCATGGCCGGATGTAACGATTTTCTTGAAGAAAAAGACATACCGGGAATAACCTCTGATTTTTATACAACAAAACAAGGTGTTGAGGCGGCAGTAGATGCAACTTATAGCTATATGAGATTTGGAGTTGGTGGCGAAATAACTAATATCCTCACGGAATTAGGCACAGATTTAACCACCGGAGCAGATGGAGCTCTTTCTTATGCCACTAATCAATATAATGCAAGCTTGAATGCCGATTTGAGCGTTTTTAATTCTTATTGGTCAAATTGTTATAAAGCGATTAATGTAACAAATGTGGTTATAGCATCAGTTCCGATGATAGATGAACTTAATGATAGCGAAAAAACAAGCTATATCGCAGAAATGTCTTTTTTTCGTGCTTATTTTTACTTTGACCTGGTGCAACAATTTGGTGATATTCCGCTTAGAATAGCTCCGGAAGAAGTCCCGCGAACAGATTACACAAGAGAAACTGTTGCTAATGTTTATAAACAAATTATTACCGATTTAAGGTTTGCAACTGATAATCTTAGCGAAATTCCGGCTTTAACAGGAAAAGCCACAAAATATGCTGCTTCGCACCTGCTGGCGAAAGTATATCTGACAAGAGCCAGTGCCGTTACTGATCAAAGAGGACAACAAACGACCGATGCGGATAGTGCTCTTTACTATTCAGAGAAAGTAATTAATTCTGGGAGATATAGTTTACAAAGCAATTTTTCATCATTGTGGGATGCTCAAAATTACGGAAATTCAGAAGTTATCTTCTCTTTGCAATTTACAACAGATCTTGTATATAACGGATCCGGGAATTTGTCTCATTTGTATTGGGCTTCATATTACGAAGACTGCCCGGGAATGATGCGGGATATTGAAAACGGAAGGCCATACAGATTCCACAGAGCTACAAACAAAGTTATGTTTGAACTGTATGACAGAAAAAATGACTCTAGATTTTACAAAAGTTTTAAATGGGTTTACTATTGTAATAAGGCTACGTCCACCCTTGCTATTGGAGACACTGCTATCTATTACAGCTTGAATCCAAAGAAAACGAATAGAACTTATCTATACACATATTATAAATGGGATAAGGATGTTCCTAATAACAATAATAAACACTATCCGCCACTTATAAAATATTTTGATCCTAATAGAGCAGCTGTAAATGATGCAAAAGGTTCTCGTGAATGGGTGAGGATGCGTCTTGGGGAAACTTATCTTATTGCTGCTGAAGCTGCTGGCAGAACCGGTGATTTTGATAAAGCAGCAACATATATTAATATTATACGGCAACGTGCGGCGTGGCATGATGGGGAAACTAAAATGCCTCAATATTGGGTAGAAGAAGGTGGTATTAAAAATGACACAAATTCTACATATCCTGATATTAAGGTTACTGCAAGTCAAATCAGCACAAACTTTGTTGATTTCATGCTGGACGAGAGAGGGCGCGAACTATTAGGAGAATATAATAGATGGGAAGATTTGGTACGTTGTGAAAAATTATATGAATATGTAACTAAATATAATCCTGACGCAGCTCCTAATATCAAAGAATATCATAAGCTGAGGCCTATTCCTCAAAAACAAATAGATGTTTTAAGTCCGAAACAACCGATTGAAAAAACTCAGAATTTGGGCTATTATTAATGAAATATTTCTTAACTATCCTGTTATAAACACAGGATAGTTGATTTTTTTACATTTTTACCTATGGTATAAATAAACTTTATAACTATGAATAAAGCTTTTATTATTTGTATTATAAGCATGACAATAAATATTTTATGCCTTAAAGTACATGCAAATGATGTTAACATTGCACTGAATAAGGTGGTAACGACTAGAATTAACAATTCAAGTGGAGCTTATTCCAATAATGAATATGCCTATCGTATAACCGATGGTGATTTAACAACATATTGGGAGGGAACAAACAACTATAAAATATCCGTAATGATGGACTTGGGCGATATATATACTGTTACAAAAATGGTTATAAAATGGGCTGATGGTGCCGCTTGTGTGAGTTGCGATATTAACTACGGGGAAACAGAAAATGCTATGTCGAGAGTCTTTTCACAAAATAATTTGACCGAGACTCTCGAAAGCGTTCATGAAATAACGGGAAATGCCCGTTATGTGGAATTAGTTATGCGCGGACGTGTAGACGGGAAAAACTATAAGATAAAAGAAATAGAAATATACAGTAATTATGTACCTCATGAGAATACAGAGGAAGAACAGGCTACTATTGATACGGTAACACAACGTCTGATTGCTACCAATATATCTTCAGGATTAGACGACGTCTCAGCATCAACTTATTCAGATAATATGAGCATGGATGGCAGTTGGAGTGATATTAATTACGACGATAAAATATCGGCTGACGGATGGGAGCCTAGCACACATTTAAGCCGATTGAAAATTATGGCTATTTCTTTTCGAAATCCGAATAGTTCATTGTTCGAGAATGAAGAATTGCTTAATAAAATAGAACTGGGATTACTGTATTACAAAACAAAATCTCCGACATGTACTGATAACTGGTGGTATGATGCAATAGGTGGACCTCAGGTGTATATGGTTCCGTTGTTGTTGATAAAAGGATATACGCCAGGCGATACATCACAAATTTTATCATCTTACCTAAAAGACCAAGTGAACAATTATCTGGGTGGAGGGCAAAACCTATCATGGATTGCTGAAATTGCCGAATATAAAGGTTGTGTGGAAGATAATTACTCTATAACCAAGCATGCTTTTGAAGGAATGGCTTCTAATCTGGTGATTGTCTCTACACAGGGAAATGAAGGTATAAAAATTGATGGAAGTTTTCACCAACATCACGCTCAACTATATTCGGGAGGTTATGGTAAATCAACAGCGGAGGATATTTCCGAGTTTATGGAATTGTCGCAAGGTACATTATTTAATGACATGTTTGACTCTGAAAAGAAAGAAATCTATAAAAAACTGTTATTGGATGGACAACTTTTGCTCGGATATCGTAAGGTAATGGATTTCGGAACTGTTGGACGTAATATTTCCCGTACTTCTTATTCTTCTTCCCGAACGATGGTCTCTGATGATCTTTTGAACAGAGCTATTATAAGTGATCCCGATAATACATTACTCTATCAGGCTTGGCTGAATCATATCAATAACAATGCAGCTTTTCCTTTACCCGGCGTGAATAAGCATTTTTGGAAGTCGGACATTATGACTCAGCATGGCGAGAACTACTATATGTCAGCTAAAATTATATCGGCACGTACTTACGGAACTGAATGCTTAAACAATGAAAACCTAAAAGGTTATAATCTACCTTTGGGTGCTACAAACATTATGACATCAAGTTCAGAATACAAAGGTATTTTCCCTGTTTGGGATTGGACGAAAGTACCGGGGACAACTGCAATACAAAATCAGGATTCTACTTCTTTAAGCAATTACTTGATAGGAACAAATCTTTTTGGAGGAGGTGTCAGTACTGGTTCAGATGGGATAATGGCTTACAATCACAACTATAGAGGATTACAAGCTAAAAAAGCATATTTCTTTATCGATAATATGATGTTTTGCATGGGTAGCGGAATCTCTTTTACCGGGAATGAGGCTGTGGCTACATCTGTAAATCAGTCGTTTTTATCGGGAGATGTAACTATTAACAATGGTACTACGCAGCGGATGGATTCCCAGACAAGCATAACTCTTGAGAATCTTAAATGGATTTATCACAACAATATTGGATATATTTTCCCTGCAACTGAGAATATTACTGTTCAGAATATAACTCAATCAGGTACATGGTACTCTATCAATGCGTTATCTGGAACTTCAACTGTTAATCAATCCAATATATTCAGTGCATGGATTAATCATGGAGTTGCTCCTTCTAACACTGATTATCAATATATTGTTGTACCCGATAAATCATTAATTGAATTTGAGAAAATTGCAGACAACCACGGCTTTGTCGTTGTTGAAAACAGTACATCGGTTCAGGCCGTTCGTAAAGGCACAAAATATGGCGTTGTATTTTATCAGGCTGGGAATGTAACGATGGATGATGGATTAAAAATCTCATCAGATAAAGCGGCACTGATTTTTATAGAAGTAAACGGTACTGTATATGATATATCAGTAGCTGACCCGACATATTCAGAAACTGAAATAAAGCTTACGATAAACAAAAATTTAGTGTCTGCAATAAAGAGTAATGAAGACACTAGTATCACTTTCACTTTACCTTCGGGTGACTATACAGGAAGTTCTGTGATAAAAACTTATTTAGCGCAGAGTACAGTCGGCATAAGTAAAAATACTATAAGCAATAATCTTAGCAACCTTTGTCCTAACCCTGCTCAAAATAATACGATAATAAGTTTCTCGTCAGGGAGATTCACTAAATTTGAACTTATCAATCTTACTGGAAAAGTTATGCAACAAGAATTAATATCGGATATGACGAATGAACTGAATATAAACCTTGTAAATTATTCATCAGGAACTTATATAATTAAACTGTCAGGAGAAAAAAATATAGAAATACATAAACTTATTATTATAAGGTAGTTTTATTAATTCATTTTCTTAGTTTCAGTACTTCTCAAATAAAAGCACTTTCATGATGAAAATACGATTAAAATTAATCGCAATATTGTGCGTAGTTACATGTATAATATCGAGCGCTCTCAAAACAGATTATAATGTTCTTTACTTTGCTCAACAAATAAAAAATGACGACTTAATGGATGTATATCTGCTTGTAGGACAATCAAATATGGCAGGACGCGGAATCGTAACAGACTCAACATCAGAATGTGGTATTTTATCATTAAATAAAAACGATGAATGGGTTGCGGCCAGAGATCCATTACATTTTGATAAATCAGAAGCTGGTGTCGGCCCGGGATTATCTTTTGCTAGAGAAATAAAACAACTGAGTCAGAAACGTTGTATCGGACTTGTGCCTTGTGCGGTTGGCGGAACGTCCATTTCTAAATGGAAGCCGGATGCTTATGATAAAGCTACTAATACACACCCTTATAACGATATGATTAATCGATTGAAGATTGCATTGAAAAGTGGAACATTGAAAGGTATATTATGGCATCAAGGTGAGAGTGATTCTCAGAACGGAAATTATAAACTGTATGAGGTTCGGTTTGATTCGCTTTTGAACAATATTTCGAAAGAAATAGGTATAAATATCAACGATATTCCAGTCATTGTGGGAGAGGTTGGTCGATTTTTCATACTCAAACAACCGCCTAATGAATCCGGTAAAATAAATGAAGTTTTAAATGTGATAGCGGCAAAACACAGGAATATATTTTGCGTGAGCTCAGAAGGATTAACGGACAGAGGAGATAGTCTTCACTTTAATGTATCTTCCGCTAAAGAATTAGGACGAAGATATGCAAAAGCATATATAATGATTAGTGAAAGATTAAAAAAAACAGTAAAATAAAAGTTTTGCCTAGTCATAATATTTCTCATTAAAAGTATTAAATTCGATAAATATTCAATAGTATTGTTTACTTCAATCAATCCGTCTATGAAGATTTGCTTTTTCTCAATTATTTTTCTCTTATTTGTTTTTGGCGTAAAAGCTCAAAAATCAACAAGTAGGATTATTTATACAATAAACGAATGCTGGGCTTTTGAAAAAGGGGAACATTCTGGTGTTATATCTCCAACATTTGATGATAAGAGTTGGAGTATTGTGAATATTCCTCACACATGGAATGTAAAAGACGCAATTGATGATATCCCCGGATATTACAGAGGAAAAGCATGGTACCGAAAAAAAATATTTATTCCAGACAAAATGAGAAATAAACAGGCTTATATCTATTTTGAAGGGGCAAACCAAGAAACCGAGGTTTATATGAACGGAAAGTTGATTGGTCATCACATCGGTGGTTATACTCGTTTTTGTTTTGATATAACTCCTTTTTTGAAATATGGAGAGGAAAATCAATTTGCGATTAGAGTAGATAACAGTGAAAATAATGATATTCCGCCTTTAGCTGCCGATTTTACATTTTGGGGCGGAATTTATAGGGATGTATATTTGATGTTCACTGAGAAAATACATTTTTCAATGATTAATTATGCTTCCTCTGGCATATATATTGATTCCGATGTATCGGAAAAACAAGCGAACATTCGAATAAAAAGTTTGGTTACAAATAATAATAATATTTCATTAACATTCAGAATAGAAACATCAGTGATTGAACCAACAGGGAAAGAGATAGTGAAAAAAGATGTAATGCAAAGTTTTGCAGCAAATTCAGATTTTACTTGCGTTATTCCTCCTATAGTCGTAAATAATCCGGCATTATGGAGCCCAGAGTCTCCTAATATCTACACTGTTTATTCACGTATTTATGATGTAAAGAGTGGAAATTTAAAGGATGAGGTAAGTACACCTATAGGATTTCGTTGGTACAGTTTTTCTCCTGAAAATGGATTTTATTTGAATGGAAAGCCTTGCAAGTTAATCGGAACAAGCCGTCATCAGGATTATTACAGGAAGGGGAATGCCTTACCTGATGAGATGCATGTGCATGATATCAAAATATTGAAAGAAATGGGAGGTAATTTTCTTCGTGTGTCGCATTATCCTCAAGATCCGATAGTAATGGAGATGTGTGATAAGTTAGGGATACTAACTTCCGTTGAGATTCCTATTATCAGTACAATATCTGAATCAGACTTATTTTACAATAACTCTATGCGAATGGTGAAAGAAATGATTCATCAAGACTACAATAGGCCTTCAGTTATTATTTGGGCATATATGAATGAGATTATGCTTCATCCTCTCTATAAAAAAGATAGTGTAAAACAAATAGGCTATTTCAAGATTGTACACAAATTGGCACAGGATTTAGAAGATACTATCCGAAAAGAAGATTCTAAAAGATATACAATGATGGCTTGTAATGCAAATTTTGAAGATTACAAAAAAGTCGGATTGGATAAGATACCAATGATTTTAGGATGGAATTTGTATCAGGGTTGGTATAGCGGAGAGTTTTCTGATTTTGATAAATTTTTGTGTAATGTGCATAAATCTTGTCCAGACAAATCGCTTATTGTAACAGAATATGGAGCGGATGTGGATAGTCGATTACATAGTTTCGCTCCCCAACGATTTGATTTTACAGTAGAGTATGGAAATTTATATCATGAGTATTATTTGAAATCAATTATGCAAAAACCGTTTATCGCCGGAGCGGCGATTTGGAATCTCAATGATTTTTATTCGGAGGCACGAAAAGATGCTGTTCCTCACGTTAATAACAAAGGAATTACCAGCTTAAACAGGGAGTTGAAAGACACATACTTGTTATATCAGGCTGCACTTAATAAAAGCCCGATATTAAAAATCGGAACAAGAGAATGGAAAACAAGAGGAGGATTAGAAAATCCTTTAACGCATGTTTGTACACAACTCATCAAGATTTACACCAACTTATCTGAAATAGAAGTCTTCCTAAATGGAAAATATATTGGTTCCAGACAAGTAAAAGAGAATATCGCACAAATAGATATACCTTTTAAATCGGGAATAAACACGATCGAAGCAATTGGAACTTACCAAAATTCAACAATTCGTGACATGATTCAGGTTAACTTCAATATGGTTCCATCCGATTTGAATAAGTTTACAGAGATAAATGTTTTATTGGGTTCGCAACGCTATTTCGAAGACCAAGATGCAGCAATGATTTGGATACCCGAAAAAGAATATACCGTTGGTAGCTTGGGATATATTGGAGGAAAACCTTATGAGAGAAAGACACGTAGAGGAATTTTGAATAATTCGGATATAAATATATTAGGAACAGATCAAGACCCTATTTATCAAACTCAACGAGTAGGGATTGAGGCTTTTAAGGCAGATGTTTCGGATGGCGTATATAGTGTCTATTGTTATTGGGCAAATCTCAATCTGGAGGAGAATGCGGAAACATTAATTTATAACTTAGGAAATGATGCTATTAACACGAACGATAGTGAAAATATATTTGATGTATCTATCAATAATACTATTATGTTACATGCTTTTAATCCAAAACAGGAGTCAAAAGGAGGACATAACATTATAAAGAAATTTATAGTAAATGTTTCGGGTGGAGAAGGAATAAACATAAACTTTATTCCGCGAAAAGGCAAAACTATAATAAACGCGTTGAGGATATATCGGAACTATTAATTCAAAAAAGAAATCGATATTTAATAAAATAAAAGTAAAACAGCTTCAAAAAATAAAAGATATGTTTAAAAGTAAAATATTTTTTTCATTGATTCTTTTTCTATCATCTATAGACCTTTTTTCCAAAACAATAAATATTGTTGAATCAGGGGCAAAAGGTGATGGAATAACAGATAATACAGAGATTATCCAAAAAACGATAGATGAATGTTCAGCTAAAGGCGGGGGCACAGTTTATATTCCATCAGGTAAGTATTTGATACGTCCTTTAGAATTCAAATCGAATGTAAATCTTTATCTTGATTCTGGAGCAACTCTTCTAGGAAGTACCAAATTATCAGACTATGATAACGCATATCCCATTCTTAGTGGAAATATGAACCAATCATCTGGTCTAATTTGGGGCAGAGGTCTGACCAATATTTCTATCACAGGTTCGGGAGTAATAGATGGACGAGGAGGTCATGCTAATTTTCAACATGGTAATGATGGAGACGGAGGTCTGAAACGTCCAAAACTTATCTATTTTGTTGAGTGTAGTCACATAAAAGTTTGTGGCATTACATTACAGAACTCGGCTTATTGGGTGCAGCACTACGAAAAATGTGAAGATGTTATTATTCATGGACTGCGAGTTTTTAGCCATTGTAATTATAATAATGATGGACTGGATATTGATGCGAAAAATGTAATAGTTTCAGATTGTTATATTGATGTGGAAGATGATGCTATATGTTTAAAAAGTGATCATAAAACATTTTGTGAGAATGTGGTTGTTACCAATTGTATTACAGCCAGCAATTGTAATGCGATTAAATTAGGTACAGCATCGCATGGCGGATTCAGAAATATTACAATATCAAATTGTGTTGTTTATCGTGCTGCAGAGGACAGAATACGCCATTGGAGCAAACAACTAGAGCATATTTCAGCTGATGTTACAGTGATTTCGGGACTTGCGATTGAAATGGTGGATGGAGGTATTATAGATGGGCTCACCGCTTCCAATATTTCTATGCGCGATGTGCAAACCCCAATCTTCATAAAACTTGGTGATAGAGGGCGTACTTACAGTAAAAAAGGAGGAATATTGAGAAATATCAATATAGATAATATAGTAGCTACTGCGGAAAGTTTGATTACTAATTCTATTACGGGAGTTGAAGATAATTATGTTGAAAATATATCGATAAGCAATTTTCAGATGACCTACCCCGGAGGAGGGACAGTTGATATGGTAAATAAACCTGTACCTGAGAATGCAAAAAAATATCCTGAAAACAGAATGTTTGGAAACACCTTGCCAGCAATGGGATTCTATGTACGCCACGTAAAAGATCTTCGATTTGAGAATGTGAGTATAATGGGATTAAAACCAGACGTGCGTCCAATATTTTATTTTGATGATGTTCTCGGCGCACAAATCAATTTATCGAAAGGAATGCATTCAAAAAACTTTATCTACCAGATAAATAGTTCTAATATTTATATTGATGTAGTAATATTAAAATAGAATATATATCGTTGAATAAAAATAAATTTTATGAAAAGATGCTATCGTATACTATTTCTGCAGATCGGCTTGTTTATAAGCTTATTTAGTTATGCCGATATTAAAATGCCTGCTATATTTTGTGGTAATATGGTTTTGCAGCAGCAAAGTAATGTTGCTATTTGGGGGTGGGCAAGACCTATATCAAATGTAAAAATAACGTGCTCGTGGGATAATAAGATACACAGAGTTTCCAGTGATAAAAAAGGAAAATGGAAAATACAGGTTCAAACACCAAAAGCTAGTTTTACACCCTATTCTGTTATTGTATCAGATGGGAAAGCAATAAAACTTAATAATGTCCTTATTGGCGAAGTATGGGTATGTTCGGGACAATCGAATATGGAGATGCCGATGAAAGGGTATAAAAGTCAGCCGATAACAAATGGAGCAGAAGATATAATGAATTCTGCAAACAAGAATATACGTTTATTCAATATGAAACGTAATGCAGCAACAACTCCACAAGATGATTGTGAAGGTGAATGGACCGTAGCCAATCCAGAAACAGTTGCAGAATTTAGCGCAACTGCCTATTATTTTGGACGAAAACTTTTTAAATTTTTGAATATTCCAATCGGGCTTATTAATGCCAGTCAAGGAGGCTCCCGTATCGAAACATGGATGACACCTGATATTCTGAAAGATTTTCCGAATGTTAAAATTCCAGTTGTAAATGATGTGGTAAGTCGAAGCCAGACTCCAACCGTTTTGTATAATGCTATGATACATCCTATTCAAGGATACGGTATCAAGGGGACAATATGGTATCAGGGTGAAGCAAATGTAAATAATTATAAAGAATATGAACAGATGTTTGCGAAGATGATTGGCGAATGGCGTAAACTGTGGAATATTGGTGATTTTTCTTTTTACTATGTTCAGATAGCGCCATATAAATATGTAGGAACACAAAACTCTGCTTACATACGTGAAGTACAAATGAAAAGCCAAAAAATATCAAATGCCGGAATGGCCGTTGTAATGGATGCAGATAGTCCAGAATGTATACATCCTCCCAAAAAGAAAGACGCAGGAGAGCGCCTTGCTTTATGGGCTTTGGCTAAAGATTATAATAAAAAGATTCAATATAAAAGTCCATCGGTAATGAATGTTGATATTCAAGGACAATTGGTAATATTGACGTTTGATGTGGAGGACGCAACAGGTCTGACATCCTTCGGTAAGGATATAAAAGGTTTTTATGTAGCAGGACAAAATAAGCGTTTTTATCCAGCTGTAGCAAGTCTAAATGGAAATAGGATAGTTATTGTTTCGGCTATGGTAGGACAACCAGTTAGTGTACGTTATGCATTTGAAGATACTTCCGCCACAGAAATTTTCTCTGTAGATGGAAACCTTCCAATATCTTCATTTAGAATAGATGATTGGTAACATTATTGAAGTAACATATGACGTTTATTAAAGATATTATTGGCATTATGGTAAATACAACTATTGTTTTAGCTCTTTTTATCTGAAAGGAAATAAGTGAAGGATGACAATTTAAACGAGTCCAGATTTAGCAACTAGTATTCAACAACAGTTCAATGAGTTTTATGATTATTATTTGAAACGTAGAAAATTAACAGGTGATTTACATAGACAAGCGCCCTATATATGGTGTGCAAACGCTTTACTTCAATAATTAAAAAAGGTATTATGAATAAAATTTTAAGTTCTCTTTTATTTTTGCTTCTTTTTTTGAATACAGTTATGGGGCAAAACAATAATTATGCTAAAAGTTCAGATAAAATCTGGCTTGATTCAAAAGATGGACATCAGGGAAGTTACGAGTGGAAGATGATTAAGGCTGATGAAGTGAATACTCCGGCTGAAAAGTTATCATCACCAGATTATAATGCATCTAAATGGATGGCAGCTGTTGTTCCCGGAACAGTATTGAATTCATTAGTTTATAACAGGATATATCCAGAACCTTATTATGGTATAAATAATAAAATAGAATCAAAACTGATTCCTGATATTGTAGAGAAAGGGCGTGACTTCTATACTTACTGGTTTCGGACAGAATTTATTATACCTCAGTCATTTTCAGGGAAAAATATATGGTTGCAACCTGATGGCATCAATTATCGTGCTGAAGTGTGGGTGAATGGAAATTTACTAAGTACTGTAAATGGTATGTTTACAAATGAATATATTAATATTACCGAGTTTGCCAAAATTGGCAAAATGAATGCTTTAGCCATTAAGGTTTATCCGGTAGACATGCCAGGTACTTCTCAATCAAAAAAATGGGGAGCAGTAGGAGAATTTCAAAATGGAGGTAATGGCAACATTGGCTTAAATACAACAATGTTAATGTCTGTTGGTTGGGATTTTACCTTTATGGACGGAATTAGAGATCGTAATACGGGTATTTGGAAAAGTATTTCTTTGTATTCCACAGGTAAGGTCGCTTTAAGACATCCATTTGTTAAATCTATATTATCCAAACCCGATTATAATATAGCTCAAGAAAAGGTGTCTGTAGAAGTGATTAATCCTTCCACAAGCATTGATACATTGAAATGTGTTGTAAAAGGTTATATTACCGGTGAAAATATTTCATTTGAAAAGAAGGTCAATATATTACGTGGTGAAGAGATACAGGTTGAATTTGATCCTAAAGATTATCCTCAGCTGATTATGCAAAATCCTCGTTTATGGTGGCCAATAAACAAAGGTTCTCAGGAATTATATGAATTGAAAATGAGTGTATTAGTTGATGGAATAGTCTGTGATTCGATAAAAACGAAATTTGGTGTCCGTGAAATTGTCTCTGATACAAATACCCCTGATAAATCCCGCATTTTTTATGTAAATGGAAAACGCTTGTTTATCCGCGGTACAAATTGGATACCGGAAGCCATGCTTCGCAATTCGGATGAAAGAACATATGCAGAATTACGTTACACTCATCAATCAGGTATTAATTTGATAAGAATATGGGGAGGAGGTATTGCAGAATCAGATTATTTTTTCCAGCTTTGTGATGAATTAGGACTATTGGTATGGCAAGAATTCTGGATGACAGCGGATACCCGGCATCCACAGGATAAGTCAGTATATTTAAGTAATATGGAATCTACTGTGAAACGCATTCGTAATCATCCTTGTCTGGCTTATTATGTTTCTTCCAATGAAAGCTCTGAGGTAGTAGGTGCTAAAGATTTACTAATGAAATTGGATGGTACGCGTGGCTACCAAATGCAATCTGAATGTGCGGGCGTTCATGATGGAAGTCCTTATAAACAAGTAAATCCGATGCAGCATTATGAAAATACTGCTTCACCACGCGGGAGCCGTGTTGACGGGTTTAATCCGGAATATGGTGCTCCTACACTTCCAACAGTTGAAATACTTCGGGAAATGATGGACGAAAAGGATCTCTGGCCAATAAATAAGGAAGTTTGGGATTATCTGGATGGTAATGGATTTCACTTGATGACAACTATGTATAAAGATCTTGCAAATAATTACGGTAAATCTTCATCGATTGATGAATTTGCACAAAAAGGACAATTTGTGGGAGCTATGAATTCAAAAAGTATTTGGGAAGTGTGGAATTACAATAAGTTGGATTATGGTGACCGTTTTTGTTCTGGTTTGCTATTTTGGTACCATAATTGTCCGGTTCGTCAGGTCTGTGCCCGTATGTGGGATTGGTCATTGGAACCCACAGCTTCTCTTTATTATACCGCAAATTCTTTAGAACCGCTTCATGCTCAGTTTGATTATTTGAAAAATACAGTCTCTGTAGTTAATGATTATTATAAGACTTTTTCAAATTATACTGTATCAGCAGAGGTCTACGATTTGGATAGCCGAAAAAGATATGAAGTTTCTGCTAAAATAGACCTTCCATCCGATGGAGTGGTTAATGATGCATTGACAATCCGTTTCCCCAAAGACATTTCTCAAGTCCACTTTATTAAGCTAAAGTTGAGAAACGAAAAGGGGAAAGAAGTATCT
>JAATGU010000043.1 GCA_015654535.1 Bacteroidales bacterium | reverse complement strand
TTCTGGACATCCAGTTTTGAATTCCCTTATAATTTACATGTTGTTCTTTACAGTAATCACGCAAAGTGATAAGGCTGACACTATTTTCCTGCTTGTAACCCTCTATTGTTTTTGTGTATAGTTCGGATG
The DNA here is from genome assembly GCA_015654535.1 of Bacteroidales bacterium. Taxonomy (GTDB): domain Bacteria; phylum Bacteroidota; class Bacteroidia; order Bacteroidales; family Bacteroidaceae; genus Bacteroides. The sequence goes on along the minus strand of JAATGU010000043.1, from coordinate 105,341 downwards.
CTTTCATCTTTTTTCTTTTTGGAAGACAAAGATAAAAAGCTAAATCATCTCGGACAAGATGGTATCGCGGAGACGCTTACGTTGGTTTGAGGTGGAAAGGGTGCGTAGTCACGATATTGATCAGTTTAAAATACTGAGAAAGAAGGGTTAAACACATTTTAACTCTCCTTTCCTGTTTTACAGCGCAAGTTATAAGGTTATCTTTTGACAATCCCTTTTACTTTTAGAGATAACTAACTGATAATAAGCTGCGGAAAAATTAGTTCCGCCCCCTATAATAACAAAAAATAGAGGGCGTTTTTCCGCACTTATAATCCATAAGTATTTTTATAATACCCCGATACATATTGATCAATCCAGTCATTCAGTTTTTTCAGTTCTTCAATTTTTATACCCTCTTTTCTCCATTTTTGAATATACTTATGGGATTCTGCAAGAACTTGTGTTTCGGCAGGTTCCAAAGTCTGAAGAATTCCTTTATGGTCCTTTGTGATCAATGCAGCCAGATCAAGGTAATCTTCTCCTTCTCCACGGTCTATGGGAAATAGCTGTTGTTTCAACGTTGAAGCCCACTCAAAAAGTGGCGCGGAGCTTTTCCCCTCAGAAGTTACTATACCCGGCAAATAACCCTTGGCATTCACCCAAAGTGGCACTGCAACAGACGTTAGCGGAGATCCTAAAATAGACCACAAGATCGTTTGAGAGGGAGATTCATTCTCTTTTACTCCTTGAAAGACCAAAACAGAGGTAGTGACATATCGGGGGATGAAATCACGAAAAGGAACCAATACCGTTTTATTTCCATTTTCTGGAATATTATCATATAAATCGACTCCTGTCAATCCATGTTTCAAACTTCGGGACACGTCTCTTAATATGAACTGATAAGAAATATTCTTCTTCAGCGAAGCTTGATAAAAAAGTGCCGAAGCAACCTCAAAACGCCCTAATCCTTTATCTCGTGTCCGATCTCCCGAGAAAGAAAAATTAGTGCGGATTATATATCCAAACGGAGCGGTCTTTTCATCATTGGCATCATACTTTATATACCTTTTATCACTCGTTTCATAATAAGCGGCCCCACCATGGGCATCAATCACACCAAAATTAGAACTTGCCCGGATAGGTCTTGGTAAACTATCCAGCAGATGTTCAAAATCAGCCAAAGAAGCACACGTTTGAAGCGCTAGTTTCATTATATATCCATCAAGTCCTTTTTCATCACCATCCAATCCGGGATTCAGATTGTAAGAGGCCGAATTGATAATAGCAAAGCCTGCACTATTATGCCCTCCAAATACGTTTCTTCTTACGGTATCCCGGGTACTAATGACCGCAACATAAGGATATTTACCATCAGTGAAAGATGCAAACTTATTATTCGGGTCATGGGTATCCCGCTGTTTAAAAAGCAAAGGACGACCATCCACCGTATACTTACCCGAAATAACAGCTGTGGTACAAGCCTCCGTTTGCAAAAGACCTGCCAACAAAATCACAAAGAATATAATTAATTTTTTCATCTTGCTATAATGCTTTATTTGCATTTCTTTCTGAATCCGGTAGTGGAAAGATATAATTCTCTGCCGAAGGATCTACTTGTGAAGCTTGTAAACTACTACTACCCTTGGCTGGAATAGTTAACAAATCACGCAATAAATCATTGGAACGGAAACCCTCACCCAACAATTCTATTCTACGTTCCTGACGAATCGTTTCCAACAATGCAGTATTGGTACTTACCGCACTTTCGGGAAATACAAAATCAGCATCCGACCGATGATGAACAGCCTCCAGAAGATTAATAGCCAAAGTGCTATTTCCCGTCCTTAAGGAAGCTTCCGCATAATTCAGCAACACCTCTGAATAACGGATCACAGGTATATAATCTATGTATGGAGAAACTTTTGCATATTTCTTCAGGTAGTATTTATCAGAATAAAGTTCTATCAATTTTCTACGCGCATCGTTAGCTCCCCAAAGTGAGGAAGCCAAAATGCCGGAAGGGTTCAGATAATATTCTCTATTTGCATAATAAACATAGGCAATAGCGGACTGTCCACTATAAGAGTCGGAAGCTGTGGCAGGCATAGACAATATTGACTCAGTAGTTGTAAAGTTTGAACCAAATAGAGTTGTGATGTCACTTTGTAAAGCATGGTTCACGCCTGTGGTAGCCGAGAAAGGAGGTGTTGTCTCGGGCACTATCTTTTTAGACTCTTCAATCACCTTTTCAAAGTCGCCTTTATTCAGATAAACTCTGGTTTTTAGGGCTATAGCTGTATTTTTATGAGCTCTGGTAGTATTGAGCAATGAAGTTGAATAAGAACTCGGTAAGTTAGTTTCCGCAAAATCCAAATCATCCAATATTTGCTTATAAACTTCTTTCACAGTGCTACGAGCCAAGTCATTATTCTCGGAAGTTGTTTCTGCATGAAGGCGAAGCGGCAAACCTTTGGAAGCACCATCGTTTTCAGTATACGGACGTGCATAAATAGTGACCAGAGTAAAATAAGAAAGTGCTCTTACAAACTTACCTTCAGCAATGTATTGTGTTTTCAACTCGTCACTGATAACCCCTTCGCTTTCACCTAATCCATCAATTAAAATATTCGCGTCATTAATTGTGGCATAAGCTTGTTGCCAGGTATTATTAATATCATTTGAACCGGAGGTATACGAATTAGTCCAACTCTCGTAAGCAGTATAAGAGTTGCCAGTCACATTAATAAAATCTTCTCCACGTACATCCAAATATAAATGAATGCGTCCACCATACATACTAGCTCCTTTTAGAGACTTATAAATGCCGTTAACCAATCCTTCTATCCGATCCGAAGTTTCGAAAATTTTCTTAGCACTCAGCGAAGTGGCCGATTCTGTATCCAGTACTCCATCGCAACCGGGAACAATCAAGGTAGAAAGCAAAATCAGTCCCAGAACTGCGGATTTATTTTTTATGTTATTTATTAATCGAATCATAATATAAACTATTTTTATGTGGTGTGATTAAAATCCTAAATTAACTCCCAGGGTAAAGGTACGTCCTCGCCCCAATGAATTACGCTCTATTCCCGGAGTGGTATTGGAATTTCCATTCACTGACGACTCCGGATCTGTACCCGAATATTTAGTCAACAAAAAAGCATTAGAAACCTGAGCATAAATCTTGGCAGAACTCAGACTGATTCTACTCAATAAATTTGAAGGAATTCGATAGGCTAACAACACATTTTGCAATCTTAGAAAGTCGGCTTTTTCAGCATTAGCCGAAATAGGGAATGATGTACCGTTAGAAATAATGTCATTATACACCAAACGAGGTATATCGGTCACTTGCCCCGGAGTGGTCCAGCGGTCCAGAATGCCGGTATAGTTATTATAAAATGTCTGTTCACGCAAAGTTGCCTTGGTGCCGTTCATCACATAATTTCCACCGGCATAAGTAAAGTTCAACGTAAGATCCCAATTTTTATATTTCAAGTTACTTACCAGTCCTCCGTACCATTTGGGAAGCGCACTACCAATTAAATAATAGTCAGATACACCGATAGCAGGGGCTGTAGTTCCATCCAGATAAGTCCATTTACTCTCACCAGATGCTACCACCGAACTATATTGCACTTTCTCGCCTTTGGCATTGATAAATATTCTGCGGCCATTTTCAGGATTCACGCCATCTGTTTTGGCGCCATACAAACTACCTACTGAATAACCTACGCGTGTTACATTATTTGCATTGGCAGATGTATGTGTATATCCTATGATGTCAGCATTATCACCCGCCAGTTGGGTGACTTTATTCTTTATTCCAGTAAAATTGAACGACACATCCCATGAAAATTTTTTCTTTTGAATTAAAGAGGCATTCAACGTAAATTCAAGTCCTCTGTTATACATAGAACCCACATTGGTTAAGATAGAGTTACCGGGAATACCTTTTGAAGGGGATTGAGGGGTATCTAAAATCAGGCCATTTACATTATTATTAAAGTATGCCAGCTCAATGGTTAAACGCCTTTTCAACAATTCAGCATTAATACCAACATTTGTCTGATCACTTGTTTCCCAACTTAGATCGGGATTACCCGACTGACTAATGGCCCAGGTAGACGCCGTTCCATAAAGAGAAGAAGAAAATAAATCATACGAACCATAATCATCCGTTAGATTGCCATTGCCCACTCGTCCCCAACTAGCATTTAGTTTCAATTCATTAAAGATCTTTCCTAAAGAAGATTTCTTGAAAAACGGCTCCTGTGAAATTACCCAGCCACCCGAAATACCACCAAAGTCTCCATATTTATGTCCTACTGCCAATGCCGAATTTCCATCCCGTCTTAGGTTGACAGTAAAGAGATACTTAGCATCAAAATCATAGCTTAGGCGAGAAAAATAAGAATAATAAGCCCTTTCGCCCAATGAATTGCCAGAAGCAGAGTTGTTCGCCCAACCACCTTGATAGTTTTCAAAAAAGTCATCCGAAGCATTTGAGGCACTTGCTCCCCAAACATTTGTCTTATATTTCTGCAAATCCGTACCTAATAACACCGAAACATGATGTCTATCATTAAATACCTGATCATAGTTCAACGTATTGGTAAAGGTCTCATTATTTCTCAAAGCAGAGACATTTGTGGCAGAACCACCATCAGCATAACCCGAAGAACCAATTTTCGGACTTAAAAAAGTAACGGTCTCCGTTCTCAATCGGTCCATTGCATAAAATGTATTGAACTCGAGATGCTTTAACAATTTAATATTTGCACTGATGCCTCCAATAAAACGGTCATTATCAGATGTGCTGCGACTATATTCAAATAGAGCTAATGGGTTGTATAGGGTAGAAGATGCAAGATTATTGCCTGATCCCATCTTACCAGTAGAACTTAGGTTGTAGCTACCATCTTCATTATAAGGGCTCACATTAGGAGCCGTAACTATGGCCATGCGCGCAGCACCAATTAAAAATTGCGATGAACCCTGTAAAGATCCGGAACTATAAGCTCTGTTGTAAGTCGTATTATACGAACCATTACCTTTAATTCTTAGCCATTTATTTACTTCATGGTCAATATTGAACCGGATACCTTTACGCTGAAAGTCATTGTTTACTAAGAAACCTTCCTGATTAGAATAGTTAGCAGAAAAATAATAATTTGTTTTTTCCGTACCACCTGAAAGAGTGACTGCATGGTTATGAGATACCGCCGTACGATAAATATAATCATACCATTTGGTATCCACCAGCGAACCGTCCGCATTATAAGAAGGAAAGAACAGTTTAGAACTCACACTGTTATTATTCTCATTTCCACTCAATATTTTAGAATTAAGAACTGCCTCATTCTTAATATCCATATATTGTTGTGCACCCAACAGTTTGGGTAGACGAGTTGCATTTGTAATACCTACCCATCCGTCATAAGTGGTTTTTACTTTGCCAAGTTTACCTCTTTTGGTGGTAATGAGCAGTACACCGGCAGCAGCGCGTGAACCATATATAGAAGTAGAAGCAGCATCCTTCAGCACATCAATTGATTCAATATCCGAAGGGTTAATATCAGACAATGGATTATTAGGAACATCTGTTGTGGTAGATATATTTCCCGTGCTTACAGGGATTCCATCAATTACAACTAACGGATAAGAACTTAGAGAAATAGAATTCACACCACGAATACGAATCACAGGAGGGTTGTTCAATAATCCATTTGGTTCAGCAATACTAACCCCCGCAGCGCGTCCTGATAGTGCTTGATCAAAACTTTGCACAGGTACTTCCTTAATGGCATCTCCATTAACACGAGCGGCGGCTCCGGAAAATTCTTTCTTTGATTGTGTACCATAACCCACTACCACCACTTCATTCAGTCGGTTCACGTCCTCTGTCAAAGTAGCATAAACAAGCTCTTCCGTGTCATAGACCTCAATCTCCTGAGTTCTGTAACCCACCAAACTAATGGATAAGGTCAACGGAAGTTTTTTAGTAGTTTTAAGTTCAAACTGCCCGTTAACATCAGTGGACACCCCTTTTGTAGTGGATTTAATTAATACGATGGCTCCAATGATCGGCTCCTTTGAGAACTCATCCACAACATGTCCTTTGATGGTTGTTTGTGCATATATTTTTCCCGAAGAACAGAGCAAAAGAATCCCTATAATGAAGACAATAGCCTTCCATGTCAGGAATACGGGTTTATTCCTGACAGCAAAAAATACATTTACCATACGAACTGTTTTTTAGAAATTATTTTGTGTTTGCGGAAGAAAGATATTTTTCACTTCCTATTTGTTGTTTTTGGGATGCCAGTACATCCTCACTGGGCTTTAGGAAACCATAATTATGATTATACTCCAATCCTTTATTCAGTATCCAACTTAAAAAATCCGTCGCTCCGGAACCTATAGTATTTGAATAAAAGAAACCAAAATTTTGAACCGGGATTAAGTCAACAGACTGACTTTCGAGCAATGCGATCACTTGGTCAATATTAGCAGAACTCAGCACCTTACGTTGTTCTTTCTTCACATCTAAAGGGAGCAAAGCAATATTATCTTTCAACTGACGGGTTTCAGTATTAAAGATGTAACTCAAGTTATTAAAAGTAATTCCGGTAGGATCTTTCTCAATCGCATTAATCAAGTAAAGATCATCACCAGAGATTCTTTTACCCCTGATATCAGCTGTTTTATGACCAAAATAAGATGCAAAAGTAACCGTCACCGCGGATCTATTATTGCCGGAATAAACCGTTGTTTTATAAGACGATTTAGAATCTTTCTCCTCATCAGCGTATACGTCTTCATTAAAAAACAAATCTTTTAATTTCTTCTTAGTCAGATTCTTCTTGTTGAGTTCTGATAGATAACTATTGTCCTTACTCGTTACAGGAAGCAATGCATATCTACCTACATAAACCACACGTTTATCTAACTGCAAAGAATCATTATAAGCCAGTAGATTGAGATCAATATCTTCTCCATCCACTTCTTTGTCAGTCCATTTAACCTGAACCTTCGGATTCACCTTTGCATATTCGGCAATCCATTTTTGAACTAACGGAGCTGTAAACTTAGCACCTTTTATATATATAACATCAGAAGCGCCATTTTGAGCTTGTAAACTAGTCACTGTAACCAAAGCCCATATTATTAATTGTATTCTAAACTTCTTCATATCTTTAAAATCTAACTGTTAATACCTTAATTCATCTAATAAATCACTCATTGTATGCAGCAACACATTCGCATGACTAGCGGAACAATTCGTCCATTTTTTATTAAATACTTCATTGTTTTCTTTGTTATATTTCACAATGCAAAGATATTTTAAGTTGTATTAAGATACAATACCATATTTGTGGCATTTTTTTTAGAAAAAGCATCGCCTATTATTGGTATATTTTAATACCTGAGATACATTGAGATAAATCAGTTCATAAATATTATCTTTGCCTATCATTATCAGAATTAAAAAACATATTATGAATAAAGAAATTGACCTTTCAGTAAGCTGCTATGGCGCCGTTAAAGATTTGCATTATGATGTGGCAATCCTTCCTTGGGGTTCAACAGAACCTCATAATTTTCATCTACCCTATTCTACTGATTGTATTATACCTCAAATAATAGCTGTGAAGGCAGCGACTATTGCATTAAAAGAATTCGGAGTTCGCTGTATGGTTATGCCGCCAATACCTTTAGGATCACAAAACCCGGGGCAACATAACTTGAGCTTTTGCATTCATACTCGTTATGAAACTCAATATGCTATTTTAGTAGATATTGTGGTTTCTCTGCATAATCAGGGAATGCGAAAACTTATTATCCTTAACGGGCATGGAGGAAATAATTTTAAGAATATGATTCGGGATTTAGCCTTTAACTATCCTGATTTTCTGATCGTTGAATCAGACTGGTTCTCTATTTTATCTGGAAAAAATTATTTTGAAGCTATAATCGATGACCATGCCGGAGAATTAGAGACCTCTGTGATGATGTATTTGCGACCAGATCTGGTTGATTTAAACATGGCTGGTAACGGTGAATCTCAACCGTTTGCAATTGCCGCGTTAAATGAAAAGATAGGATGGACACCCAGACGTTGGGATCATGCTACGAAAGATACCGGTGTTGGTAATCCTAAAAAAGCGAATGCGAATAAAGGCGAAAAGTATATCACTGACCTGCTACCTAAAATAGCCCGATTGTTTGCCGAAGTGGGAAAAGGAGAACTCTATTAGAATAATAGTTTCTAAAAAAACCGCATAACAAAAGGGACTTCTGTTATGCGGTTTTTATATTTATTCAATTCGGTACAGATTATTAGACTGCCCGATATATTATATCCGGATTATTTAGCGATCCCTGCATACATGCAAGCAATGCGACTAAAAAAAAACTTTTTCTCATTGAATTTTCTATTATTTATTTCCACATTTGGAATTTTATCGGCTTTAAAGATAGTAATGTTAGGTGAATATGATATCAAAGAGACTCTACTTTCTCAATTTAATCAAAAATGGGAAAAAGTAACTCTAATTAAACCTACTTACTATCTGCCAACTTTTCAACGACTTTTAGCATTGATGAAAACTCTTCTTGATTATATAAACGGGTGAGAAATACTATTTTACCATTTTTATCAATGACCACATTGCGGGTGACTCCACTTTTTTTATCAGCAAATCGGCCAAAAATATCTGCGTTCGGGTCAAGGGCAACAGGGTAAGTTATGCCTAAACCTTCTATATAGCTTTTCACTTTTTCAATAGGTTCATCACGATCAACACCAATTAAAACAACGCCTCTATCTTTATAAATCTGCCATAATTCTTTCTCCAAGTGGGGTATTTCCGCCCGACAAACACTACACCAACTAGCAGTAAATTGAAGTATCACTATTTTTCCTCTTAATTCTTTTAACGAGGTCGTTTTACCATCAATCAATTGCAAGGTAAAATCGTCAGGTGCCAACTCTCCGACATCTACAATATACCCTCTTTTTGGGGAAGAATCAACCAATGACTTTTTAGGTTGTTGCGCAAATGCAAGAACTGCGCCTAAAAAAAACAAGCCTAATAATAATTCTTTTTTCATTTTTTGTATTTTTAATTATTTAAAAATTAATCAATTACAACCTGTGCGTATGCAGTTAAAGTGGATAGGGCTGACAAATATAAACGTTATTCCCAATTTATAAGTGAAATCCCAAGAAAACTTTTTTAGATTCTCCTCCTCAATATATCATATTGTCATATAATTTTTTGAATTATCCCGGACGTATCGCATCCTTACTATTGAATATTTCTTGCTATTTGAATAGCGGAGTTCAAAGCGACATTTAGACGATTGACTGCTTCAGCCACTATCGTAATCTGTTCCCGAGCTTCTTGCCAATGACCTTCTTCTATGGCTTCACGAATACCGGGTAATGTTTTCACTCCATAACCAGTGTAAAATCCGGGTGCGTAGATAGCATGTTTATACCAAGGGCGACGGGGAAGTCCATTAGGAATTAATAATTGTTTTTCAGATTGAAATAACGCCGTGTTTAGCTTCTCCTTTTTCTTATCAGAAACAACGTCCAATTTTTCCTGCAATTCATAAAGCGTATTCGCCGATTTTTGAAGAGAATCAAGTGCTATTTCCAGGTTACTAAAATCAAGGGCAGGGACAACTTCTTTTTCTTTTGGAGCAATAAATGTCTTCTGCGGATCGGCAGCTAACTGATAGGATTTAGCGGCTACAAGTTGATTTTCGATCACATTTTCCTCACGTAATTGATCGGTTAAACGAGTGACTTCTTGCAAATAATTGGAAACTGTTTTTTGCAAAATACGAAAATCAAAAGGCAATACATCGGCACTAGCCAAGCGCAAAACAGACCGTCCTACTACTTGAGAAAGGGCTACACCATAAATAAATCCCGGATCTTTGAAGCGTACAAAGTTGTCATAAGAATCATAGATGGAATGGTATTCACCTCCTGAACCTTCACCACCAAAACCGAAAGAAAGCGTAGGAATTCCCAAGTGTTGCAAAAATGCTGAATAATCAGATCCGGTTCCTAAAGCTCCCAAAGAATAATCATCCTTTGACAATGCTTCTTTTTTTAATTTTGGTGTAGCAGCACGAACAGCCTCAGCCGCTTGTCTTCGTTCAAAAACGCTACTTCCTGTTTGCGGATCTTTTACATCTTTAGCAATTTCTGTGACAAAGCTTTCAAAAGCATGAGAACCTTCGGCTCCTAAAAAACCTCTGCTATTGCCATCCGTGTTGATATAAGCAACTGCCTTTTGGTTCAATTCATTTTGGTGATCTTCAGCCCATTCCGTTGATCCCAACAGCGACTGCTCTTCTCCATCCCAAGCAGCGTAAACCAGTGTTCGTTTAGGTTTGTATCCTGATTTCACCAGCTGGCCAATAGCTTTAGCCTCTTCCAATAAAGATGCTTGACCGCTGATGGGATCGGCAGCTCCATTAACCCAAGCATCGTGATGATTACCACGGATTATCCATTCATCGGGAAATTCTGATCCCTTAATTTTAGCAATCACATCATAAGCCGGAACAATATCCCAATTGAACTCTGTTTTGAGATGTACCTTAGCGTTCCCATTTCCGCCCACTTTATAAGTGATTGGCAGGGCACCCCTCCATTTTTGTGGTGCAACCGGACCAGTAAGAGCCGATAATAATGGTAAAGCATCATGATAGCTAATAGGCAAAACGGGAATTTTCAGAATAGTAATGGCTTCTTCTCTACTCAAACGCTTAGCTTTCTCTGTGGATCCAGCACCTGGTGTCAACGGATCACCAGGATATACTACCATGTCCATAACCGATCCGCGTTGAACGGTATATTCGTTCTTAAACGCTCCCTTCGGATATTCATCTCCCTGAAAATAACCGTCTTCATTAGGATCGGAATAGATGATACACCCGATAGCACCATGCTCGTAAGCAACCTTGGGTTTAATTCCCCGCCATGAATGACCATAACGGGCAATTACAATTTTGCCTTTAACGTCAATATTCAACTGCTCTAATTGTTTGTAATCTTCTGGTAATCCAAAATTTACATAAACCAAATCGCCTGTTACATCGCCATCTGCACTCCATGCAACATACGTCGGCAACTGGCCTTCTTGACCGGAAGTAGCATCTTCAGGTACCGCTAATTCTTTCAAAGTGGCAGAAAACCGAGTTGGTTCCGTCAATTCCAATACACGTGTTTTAGGAGTAGGAAAAAGTACATGATAGGTTTCTATTTTTGCATCCCAACCATATTCTTTAAATTTTTTCAGAATAGACTCGGCTACTCGTTTACCTCCCGGAGAACCCAAATGATGTGGTTCTGCTGAAAGTTCTTTAATATTGGCTCCGATAGAACGACTTTGAAGCAATTGATCAAATTTTTGCTCAAGTTCTATTTGCCGTTGGCTCGAAACCGGAGAAAACCCTTCTAATTGCTTGGGTTGGGCATGTCCCTCTTGTAGAGAACATAATCCCGAAATACACACTGCTAATAAATAATTTTTCTTTTTCATCTATCTATAATTTATTATTACACAAAAAGCACTAAGTTGATACTATTTTTCAGATAGCCGGTTGAAATGATGCTTCGATATAAACCCGGTCTTTCTATTTTTTTATTTCCACCCGAAACAGCAAGAATAATCCATGAATAAAAGCGACTGAAAGAGCAACGATCATCAATATTTTATTTTCGTCCCAGCCAACGGTGTATTGATACCATAAAGCCACGCAAGCCAGTAACACCGATAAGATTAATCCGGTGGTTTTGAAAATCAACAAATCGGCACGTGAGGGAGTCGCGACCTGTAACTTACTGTTTTTAAACCCATAAACAATATAAACATCCAAACCTATTACCATCCAGATTAATAAACGTATCCATGTATCTGCAGGCAAAAAAACCATCATAAACAAGCAGGTAATAATGCCTAAAATAGGAACAAGCGGTACGAAAGGAGTTTTGAAGGCCCGCGGCACATCGGGCATCGTTTTTCTCATGACCAATATACCGATACAAACCAAAATAAAAGCCAGAAGTGTACCTATACTGGTCATTTCTCCGGCTACACGTGCCGGTACCAATGCGGCAAAAGTCCCAACCAAAATGAGTAACAAGATATTACTTTTAACTGGTGTACGATAAACCGGATGTATCTGCGAAAAGGCCTTCGGTAACAACCCGTCTTTACTCATACTGTAAAAGACACGGCTTTGCCCCAATAGCATAACTAAAATCACAGAACTATAACCTGCCAGAATAGCTAATATAATAGCTTTGTTTAGCCAAGGAAAATTAGGATATATAATACCCCACGTATCTGCCTTCCCCATATGGTCTATAGCAATAGCCACCGGGGCAATTCCATCGTACCCTTTGAAAGCTGTGTAATTCACAACTCCGGTCATAACATGAGCAAACAAAATATAGAGTACGGTACAGATAAGTAATGAAACAAGGATTCCAATAGGCATATTTCTTTTTGGATTTTTTGTTTCCTGAGCCGCCGTGCTCACAGCATCAAAACCAATAAAAGCAAAAAACACTACAGCCGCTGCCCTGATAATACCACTAAAACCATATTCACCAAAAGTTCCTGTATTAGCAGGAATATAAGGATTATAGTTAGCGATATTGATATATTTCCAACCTAGATAAATAAACACAAGCACTACCGCGATTTTAAGTATGACAATAATAAAGTTCACCGTTGAACTTCCTTCAGTACCTCTTATGAGCAGTAAGCTTGCAAAAACAATGATGAGAGCTGCCGGAAGATTTACGATTCCACCATCCCACGGGCACAAGGTTAATCCGGGAGGTAAATGAACGCCAAAGCCTTCCAAAAATTTAACCAGATAACGGCTCCAGCTAATACTAACAGTAGCCGCAGCAATGGCATATTCCAACACCAAATCCCAACCGATAATCCAAGCAATAAATTCGCCCATAGTGGCATAAGAATATGTATAAGCACTTCCGGCAACCGGAATCATCGAGGCAAATTCGGCATAACACAGTCCGGCAAAACAACAACCCAATGCAGCAATTGCAAACGAAATGGTTATAGCCGGACCTGCCTGATAGGCAGCTGCACCTCCTGTGATAGAAAACAATCCTGCTCCAATAATGGCTCCAATACCCAGAGCAACCAGTTTTGTTGCTCCTAATGACTTTTTTAAAGAAAGTTTATCAGTCGAATTAGACTCGACTAATAAACTTTCAATAGTTTTTTTTACAAATAAGCTCATTCTGTTTTTGTGTTACAATCAATCTATTTTTGTATTACTTCTCTTATTTTATCAACAATATATTCTAATCTATCTTAATTCATCTTCTGAATTAATTAACGAGAAGTTGAAAGCAGACAGAACAATTTATTGTTTTAGATATTTGTCGAACCATCCGGTAATCTCAGCCAGACGCTTTATTCGATTTAGAGGTTTACCCGAACGGGATAATTCGTGATTTTCACCCTTAAATATTACCATACGAGATGGAATTTCAAAGTATTGAAGGGCATAGTACATCTGTAATCCTTCAGCAAGCCAGCATCGATAATCTTCATCACTATGGAGAAAAAGAGTCGGAGTTTTAACTTGATCAGCATATTTTAAAGGGGACTGTTCCCACAATAATTGATTGTTTTTCCAAGCATTCGTTCCTATATTAGACTGTGTAAAAGTATAACCTATATCACTCGTATTGCTGAAAGACAACCATGAGGATATACCACGTTGAGAAACGGCAGCTTTAAAGCGATTTGTATGTCCAATGATCCAATTTGTCATAAAACCTCCATAAGAACCACCCGTTACTCCTATACGATTTTCATCTATAAAGTTAGTTTGCTCCAAAGCGGTATCGACAAATTTCATAATATCGTTATAATCGATGGAACCATACTTCCCGCGTAAATTAGCAAATACGGAACCTCGTCCATCACTCCCTGTTGGGTTAGTAAATAATACGGCATAACCCTGATTTGCCCAATACTGCATTTCATGAAAGAAAACCGTACCATAGACTGATTTCGGGCCTCCGTGAACATTCAATATTGTTGGATATTTTTCCCCTTTTCGATAATTTGCAGGAGGCAATACATAACCCTTTAATTGTCTCCCTTCTTCATTTGTAAACGTTATCTCAACAGGCTTTATCACATTATGTTCTTCGAATAATCGAGAATTGATTGTAGTCAACTGTGATACATTTCCTTTCTTGTCAATAAAATAAATCTCACCAGCTTGCTGTTCCACCATGGCTATAGCAAGAAATCCATCTTTATAAGGGAGATATTCCTGTATGGAAATATTTCCTTGCGTAAGGAAAGATACCTGAGCATCTTTATAATTTACATGAATCAAAGGAGCTTGATCTACGACTGTTGATACATACCAAATCCCCTTCTTGTCAAAAGTAATCTTGGAAGAACCGCTCGATTTAATATCACAACCAATGCTATTTCCTATGCCGTATATTTCTCCATTATATATCACGCTAACACGGCCGGACTGTAAGTTTAAACGATAAAATCCTGAATTCTCCTGTCTGTTGCGCTCTATACTGCGGTTGATTGTTAGAACAATTTCATTGTTATTTAGAAATTGAGCATCTCCATAAGATGCTTTTTCGAACAATGGCCATTCCTTTCTATTGAATGTTTCAGTGTTTAAGGAAATCAATTGATTTCCTTGCGGACCTTTACCATAATATTCCCTTTTAGTAAAGACCAATGTCTTTTTGTCGGGGCTTAATTCCAAAGAAGAAACGGTTTCAAAAGTATTCGATATGGATTTTATATTTCCATTTTCAAAATAGAACAGATGAGTTCGTAAACCGCTTACATCTCCCTGTCCATTTGACCAAAAGGGAAGTTCGTCCAGAATTCGGTAATTTTTATTTTCTTCTTTCTTTTTTAATGCCTCTTGAAAGTTTCCGTTACTTTCTTTTAGCCAAGTTTCAAATTGATGATCGTAAGAAGCTGTAAAAAAGAAATGTTCCTCGTCAATAATCTCAATATCTTTCACCGCATAAGGTAAACGTAACCACTCTGTAGCTTCTTGATAACCAGTTGTCAGTTTTTGGAATACTGTTAACTCTTCTCCTTTCTTTAGCTTCTCTTTATCGTTTTCATCTCGGATATTGCGAAAAATGATTGCATCATTAAGGAAATAATAATCAGATATATTTTTTGAAGATGTCAGTCTTACTGCTTTACCATCTATAAGTTGATACAGATCATTGTTATAATTGTTTGCTTCCTTATCAGGTTGGCGAAGGATGAAAAATATATTTCCATCCTTTTCTTTGAGGTTTGAAATACTTTTTACTTTAGTGAAAAAGTCAATACCAATAAGCTTCTTCTCTTTCTCTCCATTATGTTTCATTGCATATAATGGTAAGAGAGAAAGGCAAAAGAAGAGGATAATACTATTTTTTTTTGTATTCATAATAATTTTCTACGATCATTCGTAGCAATTTGTAGGTATTGCTACTATTTTACATTTTATATTCCCAGTTTCATCTAATCTTCTTTATAACTCTCGCGTACTATCCTTCCTTCTATCTCTTGCTCATCTTTGAGCAGGTTGTATATAGGACAGACCGCCTCAACAGCGTCACGCAGATCTTTGATCTGATCAAATGTAGCTGGAGATTTTACATGTACAGTGTAAGAAATATTATATGGAAAAATAGGAATATTCTCAAATCCAGGACGTCCTGCCCGGAAATCCACTGTGCCTTTGGCACTAACTTCCAGCGAATCCAGAGAAATTTCCCGGGCTGCAGCCTGAATCAAGAAGATATGTGTGATACAACTGGTAAGCACGCCTATTTGATGTTCTAACGCACTTGGTCCCAAATCGTTTCCCCCAAGATATGTGGGGTTATCGTGGAGGATTTCAAACTGACGTATATGTATACGACGCACTCCCGTGCCACCTTCCACTTTTACATGGGCATGTATACCCTTGTCAGACGCAACAATAGGATTTTTAGCTCGTTTTTCTGCTTCGTCACGGAGATGTAGGTAAGCGATTCGCTTATACTTAAGGTATTCACGTAAGCCAGGTTGACCGCCTTCCGGAATCACGACCTTCTCAGAAGTTTGCGTGTAATCGATTTCGCTGGTAATGTTCTGAGGTTTAATAATCAAGTTGAATATCGGAGAATTCTTTTCTACTGCCTGACGCAAGTCGGCTAATTGGGCATCGCTGGCCGACGATTTAATGTAAGCCGTATAAATCAGATTGCGAGGATACGGAACGTGCTTGGTATTCGGATTGAGATTCGGACGACTAGCGACTACAACATCCAGCGAATCCAATGGAATACCTTTAATAGCTGCTTGACTAACAAAATTGTCGGCAAGATCGCTGGCAATGACAGCGAGGGCAGATTCAGGAGAACTGGGACCAAGGTTGTAGCCAGCGTAATCAGTACCACTGTCACTTATAATCTGAAAGCCGCGAATTCTAATCCGGCGGACACCTGCACGCTGTTCAGCCGTGGTGCGCGCTTGTAAAATCACTGGTTTGAACTGATCGCTGGGTAGATTTTGCAATTGAAAAAGTGCATTACGTCTGAGGAGTAGAAAGTCTTTTAGTGTCGGCACATTACCTTTCAGAGTAGCTTGCGTGGATGCGGTTATGAATATTGAGTTAAGAAAAACGCCAAGTACCAACAACCCGTATAGAAAAAGCGGACGGTTGATTTTCATTCGTAATTGACTGGGTTGATCATGGGAAGAATTTTCCTCAAATAATTTCTTCCAGTTTTTCGGAGATTTCGATAAATGTTTCATAATGTTCTATTTTAAACGTTTATGATAGTTATTAATTATTCAAATCCAGCATAAGGGTTTGCACCTGTTTTGGCTTCGTCGTAGCCGTCGTAACCCCAGTTTTGCCATAAGCCTACAGGATTAATGTTGCGTTGCGATTGCGGTATTGGGAAACGGTAATTTTTAAGTTCAACGTTCTGTTTTTTATAAACAGCATTGACTCCGGATTCTTTCAGTGTTTTCACATAGATCCTCCAGCGTACCAAATCGAGCCAATGGTTTTGCTCGTAAGTAAGTTCAAAGACGCGCTCTTCTTGTATCTTCTCCTTAAAACTTTCGTAATCCAAACCTTCGAGAAGATCGTCCGATGAGGGATCTGTTATCGGGAAATGACTAAAAGCTCTCCGGCGTACTTGATTAATGGCGTCATAAGCTTCAGAAGTCGGACCGTCATTGTATTCGTTTGTTGCTTCCGCTTTTAATAATAAAACTTCTGCATACCGGAGTATCGTTCTATCAATGTTACGATTACTTGCTGATGCCAACGGATTGGTTACATCAATGTATTTACGGTAGCGGGGCAGAATAAAAGTAAAGATAGAATCCCCTGCCGGATTGTATAATTCTTTGGCATAAGTTCCTTTCTTGCGTTGGTCTCTGTCATCAAAAGCATCATAATATTTAATATCTGAAATGACAACATGAGGGAGTGTATTACTGAACCCTGAGGCAAAAGCGCAATGCGCTAAATGATCTCCTCCACTACCATCGCTGACTTGGCCTAGTGTATGTTGTGTAGAAAATATATTTTCCTTTCCATTTTTGTTATTGATTGCCCAATTATCAACATAATTTTCTTCCAATTCATAACCAGTCACACTATTAGCTGCTTCAATAGATTTATAAAATTTTTCCTTTTTTGCGGTAGTACCACCCGTATCAGATGTCTGTCCCCAAACCAGATAGACCTTCGACAAAAGAGCGTAGGCTGCCCCTTTGCTTGCTCTTCCTTTGTCAGTAGCGGAATAAGTGCTGGCATCCGGCAAGTTATCGGCTGCACCTCCCAAGTCATCAACAATTTGCGCATATACATCATCAACTGCTGCACGAGTTGTTCCTGTACCATCAATATTGTGTAAAACCAAAGGTATTTCTCCCCAGAATTGGACTGCATAAAAGTAGTAATAAGCCCTCAGAAATTTCGCTTCGCCAATCAATCTTATTTTTAATGATTCCGTAATGGTTTTTGAAGCAGTAAGTTTATCTATTACATCATTGGCACTGGTAATGCCAGTGTATAAAGCAGTCCATACAGAAGTAACATAACTATTGGTAGGGTCCCATTGCAGTAGCCCCAGAAGACCTCCTCCACTGTTGGGATTTTCACCGGATATAGTAGTTTCAGTAGTCAGGTCTATCATATAAGCCAATGAAGTACTGATTCCAGTGTTTGGCTGGTAAATTCCATTGGTTGCTGCAATAGCGTCATCATCCGTTGCGGGGAAATTACCTCCCATAAGCTGTCCAACCGGGACGACATCTAAACTGTTGCTACACGAAATAAGCCCAGCATAAAGAAATAAAATATAGAATAACTTTTTCATCTCTATTCGTTTTAATTAAATATTTATACAAGTTGAATTAATAAGAGATATTCACGCCAAAAGTAAAAGTCTTTGCTGTAGGATAGGCTCCTGAATCGATACCATTCGAAACTTCGGGATCATATCCGGTATATTTTGTCAAGGTCAACAAATTCTGTCCGGTAGCAAAAATTCTGAATCTTGTAGATATAGCTGCATTGATTTTTACAGGAAGTATATAACTCAAAGTTATATTTTTTAACCTCAGAAATGATGCATCTTCTATATAACGACTGTCCAACCATGTTGCTGGTGTAATAGATGCTTTCGGAATGGTCGTCGACGGATTCTCCGGTGTCCATCTGTCGACAAGAGTAGCTAAGAGATTATAGCTCGTAGAGGGAGATTCCAAGTCCTGACGAAGTAAATTACACACTTTATTGCCTTGGTTACCTTGAAAAGAGGCAAACAAACTAAAGGATTTATATCTCAACGTAGTTGAAAATCCATAGCTAAAGTCGGGTTGGCTCGATCCTAAAACCACTCTATCATCATCCTGTGTTATTTTCCCGTCACTATTTTTTTGATCCACATATTTCACATCGCCAGGCTCAACGTTTGTTTTCCAACTGGGCTTCGGTACCTTAGAGAGATCGTCCCCTTCCTGAACTATTCCGTCGAAAACGACGCCATAGAAGGAACCTAATGTTTCCCCTTTTTTCACAATACTATTTCCATTAAGGATATAATCCAAACTACCCAGATTAGTTATTTTATTTATATTTTTGGCTATGTTGGCGGAAAAATTCCAACTGATATCTTTCGTATCAATAACACTCCCCGTTACTGCAAACTCAAGCCCTTTATTGGTAACATTTCCCACATTTTTAAGCATGGTATTGAATCCTGTAGTAATTTCGACAGGAACATCAAGTAATAAGTCGGATGTTTTCTTATAATAAGCATCTGCGACAAAACTGAGTCTGTTTTTCCAAAGACCCAAATCGATACCAATATTATACTGCGAAGTTTTTTCCCACTTCAAATCCGGATTTTCAGCGTTACTTCTTGAATAAGCGGTTACCAATTGATTGTTGAACGAATACTTTATGACAGAATATGTTGCCTCATACTTGTAATCACCTATTTCTTGATTTCCCACTGTTCCAAAGCTTGCCCTTAATTTGAAATCACTGATTGTTTTATTCTTCTTGAAAAAGGGTTCTTCGTTGATATTCCATGAAAAACCTACTGAAGGGAAATATCCCCACTTGTGATTTTGCGCAAAGCGTGAAGAACCGTCTGCCCTCAATGTGGCAGTAAGGTTATATCGTCCCAAATACGAATAATTTAACCGACCTAATACAGAATTTAAAATTGATTCCGATCCTCCCGAACTTGGAGCAATTAATGAAGAACCTCCTTGCAAATTATGATAAGAAAGCTGTTCATTGGCAAAATTGCTCGATGAAGCCGTAGAATATTCTATATTGGTTGTTTGAGTGGTGTAACCTGCCAATACATCAATGTAATGGTCGGCATTTAGTTGTTTTGTATAATTCAATGTGTATTCAGCCTGCCATGATTCGTTTTTTTTATTTCCAATGCTTCCATATCCCTTTGCAAGAAAACCTGCAGCAGACGACGCTGGTGCAAAGAAATTCTGCGTGGTATTACTCAAATTAGTCCCTATACTTATTTTAGCTATAAGTGATGGGATAATGGTATATTTAGCATAAAAATTCCCAATCAACGAGTTGTTTTTTGTTTCGGAAACATTATTAACCAAATCGGATATGGCATTTACCGTTCGATCGCCAAATCGTAAATCACCCTTTTCGAAAAGATTATTATAATTAAATTTTCCATCCTCATTGTATATAGGGACAACTTGCGGAATTCGCAATACATAATCAAGAGAATTGGAGACGCCATTGACGTAGAGTCCACTATAGCTACTCAATCCATTTTGTTCCAACTTATTTGCAGTAACATTTAATCCTATAGTAAGATTCTTGGCAAGATCCCTGTCGAAATTAAACCTACCGCTATAACGTTTAAAATTTGTATTTAGCAAGATACCATCCTGATTGCTGAAATTACCAGACAAAAGGTATCTTGTTTTTTCATCTCCTCCACTGATAGATAATTGATGGTTTTGTGTCAGAGCAGTACGCAAAGCTGCACTTTGCCAGTCGGTTCCTTCTCCCAATTGAGCAACCTTATCTTTGGTTAAGCCTGTTTCGCTAATATTCTCAGGGGATGCTATTTCCGAATAAAGTTCTCCCCATTGCTTAGCATTCATCAAATCCAGTTTTTTACTTGCTTGCTGCCAACCAATCGTATATTGATATTCAATATTATTTTTTCCTCTTTTCCCACTTTTTGTAGTAATAATAACGACCCCATTAGCTCCTCGTGAACCATATATAGCGGTGGCTGAAACATCTTTCAGTACTTCAATGGATTCTATATCACTCGGGTTGATAGCAGCTAACGGATTTAATGCTCCCCCTGCCCTAGTAATTCCTATCTGAGTAGAAGAATTATCGTTATAGATGATAACCCCATCAACTACATACAAAGGTTCATTTCCTGCATTAATAGAATTACCGCCACGAATACGAACGCTAAAAGTAGATCCCGGCTGGCCGTCACTTTGAGTTACATTCAACCCAGCTACAGCTCCTCCTAACAAATTATCAAAAGAAGTTGCTATCTGTGATAAAGATGTCTTAGGAACAGATGAAATAGCTCCGGTAAGTTCTTTTCGCTTTTGTGTTCCATACCCTATTACCACCACTTCGCTCAATCTATTTACATCCTCTGACAAGTAAATGATGATTGGTTCCGCCTCATATACATCAATTTCCTGATATTTATAACCTATTGTTGAAACCAATAACGTTACAGGAAGCGCTTTTACTTTCAGAGTAAAATCTCCATTAACATCTGAAACAGTACCTATTTTTTGTCCTTTGAGCTTAATAGCTGCGCCAATTACAGATGCTTTGGAGTTCTCTTCAAGAACTTTTCCCTTGATTTCTATTTGCTGCGCAAGAGTAGAAACCGTTGTTAGAAATGCGATGAGAAGTGAGATTCCAAACTGGCGTGTACAGTAATTTTGACTGAGATGTTTCATTTTCATAATTTATATAATTAAAAGGAATGCTATTTATTGACCTTTTCTACAAAAAAAGTTACAGTTGCTTCTTGGATGTTGTTAACAGCCATTGTTTGAGATCTATATCCAACGAAAATTACAATTAGTAATAGAAAGTTTTCTCTATTTTGAGGTAAAATTGGCCGTCATGATATTGCGTGTGCATTAACAACACATTCGCATGGAAAGTGAAGAATGGATAGGGATGTTTATTGACACTGCGAGAATAAAATAAAATTGATAAAAAGCAATCCCGCTTTTATCCGGAAATACTTTTTTCAAGTATGACCCTATAGCTTTTTTTGTTTTTAATAAATCATTCATATATCTACATCGTTATATAATGCAAATTAAGGGGTTATTATTTATATGTAAAATACCATAGGCATGGCATTTTATTAACATACATATGGCATATTTCACAAAATTAGCTTCGAAATCTTAATTAATGCATACCTGCAAGCAATACGATTCATCCAGATCTGGAATATAATTTATAACAAACTATTCAAATGAATATTAATGAACTTTTTTATAATGAGGATGTTATGCTATCATAGCTATTCTACAGATATTTAATAGACAAGAATTAAATACAACGTTTATAAATCATAAAACTATGCCGTCATTAGCAGCTCTATCAAAAATTGATTTCCCTTTTAAAACAGATCAGCAGGAAGTGAAAAAATATGCCAAAGGTTTATTTGAATCTTCTTTTCCGCAAGTGGAAAGAATGCTAAGCGCATTTGATCACACCGAAATAATAACAAGGAACCTTTGTAAATCACTTGATTACTATTCTGATTTACATACTTTTCAGGAACAGAACGCAGAATATATACAGCTATCTCTTGAATATTCCATTAAAGCAATTGAAGAATGTGTTTCTTCCGCACAAATTAAGAAGGATGATATTACAGATATCATATTTGTTTCAACCACGGGACTTGCCACACCGAGTTTAGATGCACTTATCATTAACAAAATGAGATTGAGCCAGAATATCAATCGTATGTCTATTTTTGGTTTGGGTTGCGGAGGAGGAGTTTCCGGTTATTCAAAAGCATGCACTCTGACTAAAGCAAATCCTGATGCCGTGGTTTTATTGGTAGCGGTGGAATTGTGCTCGTTGACTTTTTTACGTAACGATTTTAGCAAGAGTAATTTTATAGGTTCCAGTTTATTTGCCGATGGAATTGCCACCTGCCTCATTACTGGAGATAATCATATAAATAAAACAAAGAACGAGATTAAATTTCTGGCCTCACAAAGCAAATTATATTACGATTCACTGGATGTAATGGGTTGGGAGTTTATGGATAACGGATTTAAAGTTTTGTTTTCATCAGACATTCCAACTATTATTGCAAAGAATGTAAATAACGACGTTACTTCCTTTTTAGCTAAAAATAATTTGAAACTTTCAGACATAAAGAATTTTATTTTTCATCCAGGAGGCAAAAAAGTATTAACTGCTTATGAAGATGCTTTATCTGTAGAGGGTGATTTTCTGAAAAATACACGAGAAGTGATGAATGATTATGGTAATATGTCCAGCTCCACAGTGCTATATGTATTGGAGAGATTCTTTACCCAAGGTTTTAAGAATGGTTATGGATTGATGGTATCAATGGGACCAGGCTTTTCATGTGAAATGGCTTTACTTCAAATGAATAAAAAATAAGATGGCTTTCATACTTTTTATATTATTCATCATCCTTTTACGAATCGGAGAATTACTTCTCTCCAAAAGGAATGAGAAATGGCTATTGCAGAATGGCGCAATTGAATATGGACAAAAACATTATCCGTTCATCGTATCGCTTCATGTTTTATTTATCATCTCGTTGATCGTTGAATATTCCATGAAACAAGCGGTGTCTTTCAGTTTGTTTTGGCTCATTGTATATCTCTTACTCATCGTATTTAAAGCTTGGGTAATTTTATCATTGGGGAAATTCTGGAACACAAAGATTTATCACATTCCAAATCTCCCGTTAATAAGAAAAGGAATGTACAGGTACTTAAAACATCCCAATTATATGATTGTAATTGCTGAGATCGCTATTATTCCTTTAACCTTTCATTTGTATTATACTGCGATTATTTTCACGGTATTGAATTCTATGATGTTGGCAGTAAGAATTAAAGAAGAGAACAAAGCTTTAAATCTTTGAATTAAAAGAGATAGACAACACTGATAAAAAGAAAAAAGTATTGATAAATAATACCTTAAAAATCCGGCAAACAATTCTTAGTTCTTCGTATCATCTTGTACAGAATATTATATTATTTTGTACAAAACAAATATATATTCTGTACAGAAGAACATATTCTTTTGTACAAGAAAAACAAGATATATCTAATAACAATCTATGTAATAAAAAGGAGTGATAGGTGACGGACCACTATGTTAACTATTTAGTTCTTCAACACAGGCCATTGTCCATTGACAATAGGTACTTCTTTCAGCATTTCAGGGTCTATTTTCATATACTTAATCCGTTGCCTTCTCCATGTATAAATCACATGAATAAAGCCGTCATTTCCTTGTATTACGGATGGATAAGAGTATTGGCCAATTGGAGAATCTTCCAATACCAAGGAAGCAAACCAACGTTTACCATCTTTGGACAAAGAAATATTCAGGGGGGTACGAGAACCTTTTTTCTCTCCTTCGGGTGTTCGTACATGATTATAGGCTATCAACTGCCTGCCGTCTTTTAAAGTGACCGCGTCTGTACCTGAATTATTGTTTGGTAAATCAGTCAATTTCATTTCACTCCACGTTTCGCCTCCATCTTTAGACCAGGACTCCGCTATAGAGCTATTGCGTGTACGGCATAAAATCTGTAGCAAACCGTCTTTATGGAAGAGAATGCTGGGTTGAATGGCATTAATTGTTTTTCCATCATTGATGGGTCCTGTTTCACGCCATGTTTTACCTTTATCTTCTGTGAATTCAAAGTGAACTTTCCAACCGTTTTTTTCGGTACTCGACGGACAGACCAATTTATTGCCAACCATTACAGGTTTATTTTTAATCGGGCCAAGAATTCCTTTTGGCAAAGCTTCTCGTTGGGTCCAGGTTATTCCTCCGTCAAACGAACGAATAAGGTATCCACTCCAGTCGGCAACATTCTTTCCTATCTTATAAAATAAGATTAATTCGCCGCCTGGAACTTGAAAAAGCACCGGATTATAGCAAGCTTTACGCAAGGTATCACTCATTATTCCATCGGCTACCTTTTGAGGAGCTGTCCATCCTTCGGCTGTCTTTCTACATACCCAAATACAAACATCGGGATTTCCTTCTTTTGTTCCTCCAAAAAATGAAGCAACTAACCCGGTTGGTGTATCTACAATGGTAGAGGCATGAGCTTGGGGGAAAGAAGCTTTTTCATAAAGAAATTCATCTTCTACAATTCCTTTTCTCCATGCACCAAGTCCCACATTCATATCAACCGTAAAGGTATACTGCCCAGAAGCAACTTCCCAACGGGTGGAGTTTCCTTCTTTACCAAGGTATTTCACTCCTTTGGCTTTGAACGCAGCAACATTTCCTTCTTTTATCATTGATTTCCCAGCAGGTAGATAAACCACCGCACTACTGTTGGCTGGAATAGTAATGTGCCAAACCAAGTGTTTCAGATTTTTCTTCCAATTACTTATCACTTTTCCATAAGGAGTAACGTAAGAAGCATCCACATTACTTAGTTCTTGAATCTCGAAATTGGGCTTCATGATGACCTTTTTAAAGCCTGCTTCGCGATCATCAGTCTTTATTCCGGCCATATTTTCATAGAAAAAAGGAATCAGGTCTCCGAGTAACATCACATGATTACCCGAATTCATCTTAGGACTGGCAGTGTCTCCATTCCATAACTCCCAAATAGTAGTTGCTCCTTTAGTCACCATATATCCCCAACTAGGATAGGTATCATTCGACGCCAGCAAATAAGCCACATCCGCTCGTCCCATTTTACAGAGTTCACGCATAATCCACTGCGAGCCAATCAATCCGGTGCAAATATGTCCATTACTATCATTAATTACTTTATCAACAATCTGTCTGCTTACTCGTGATATCGCTTTTCCCGGAACCATCCCGAAGGCAAGTGGTAGAAGATTGGCTGTTGCCGAATTGTTTCCGTAAAATAGACTATCGGATCTGAAGAAGCGTTGATTGAAGGCAGATTTAACTTTAATTGCCAATGCATCATACTTTTCCACATCAGAGGATTTATTTTGCAGTGCTGCAAACTTGCTCATTAATGAAAGCATCTTATAGTAATAAGCGGTGGCAATCAATTGACCGTCCGTCTGACGTTTCGGATCTTTTGAATGAATCAGTTCCGCCGATTCAGGAGGTACACACCAGTCACCATATTCATCACGCGTCATAATATAATCGGTGTTGAGATATTCTTTCCGCATGTGGTCCAGCCATTTTTTCATTGCCTCGTAGTTCTTCACAATCGGCTGGATATTGCCAAACTGTGAATAAATCATATCCGATGAAAGCAAAAAAACCGATGGCCAAGTCATATTATCCGAGTAATAATTCCAATAAGCAGGTGCCACATCGGGGATGCAACCATCCTCACGCTGCGCATCACGGATATCATCCATCCACTTACTATATAACTGTCCGTTTTCAAATACAAAACTTTCTCCTAAACATCCTACAGCACGGTCGCCAAGCCAAGGTTGACGTTCATTTCGTTGAGGACAATCTACAGGCATTCCTTTATAATTACTACGTATTCCCCAGAAAGCATTCTTATAAATTTGATTAATCATAGGATTGGTGCAACTGAATGTTCCTATATTCTCCATTTCATCACTAACCACTTCACCTACAAATTCACCTACAGATGCTTTACCCGGATAGCCGGTTACTTCAACATACCGAAAGCCATTATAAACAAATTTAGGGGCCCATTCTTCCATACCGTTTCCTTTCAGAATATAGACATTAGTAACCTTGGCATCCCGCAAGTTTTCCACATAAAGTTCTCCGTCTTTTTGCAATGTTTCAGCAAAACGTAAGCGAACGGTATCACCTGCATTTCCTGTTACTTGCATCCGGATCCATCCAGCCATGTTTTGTCCCATATCCAGAATATATTTCTTTCCGGGAAGTTCTTTCACAGAAACAGGATGAATATTTTCCACCACTTTCATTCCAGGCGTCATCTGAGCGTGAAGAGTCCCCATCGGAATAGAAACACGTTGCGCAGGTAGCCAAGAAGAATCATTGAATCCGGTTTCGGTCCATTTACCAAACTCTTTCCTTGCATCATATTCCTCACCATCATATTCATTATTGCTACGGATGGGTCCATCAGTCGTTATCTTCCAGGAAGTATCACTACCAATGGTTTCTTTTGTACCATCTGTATATTCCAAAATCAAAACAAGCCGCATCTTGGGATAGCCAAAAGTGAGAATCTTATAAGGCTTATAGTTTTGGCGCATAGTGTAAAAACGTCCATTACCAAGTATTACTCCCATTGCATTTACCTTCTCTCTGATTAATGTGGTTACATCAAAACTATTATAAAAAATGCTTTTTCTATAATCCGTGGGAGCGGGAGCTAATACACGGTCACCTACCTTTTGTCCATTCAGATAAAGCTCATACAAACCCAGTCCGGCAATGTGAACAGTGGCGTGTGCAATCTTCTTCTTTACAGTAAATTCTTTGCGCAAGTAACGAGCGGACAAGCGGGAAAATTGAGTCTCGGAATCCCAAGGAGAGATTTTATCCATCCCGATCCACTGAGCTTTCCAGTCATTTTGTGAAAGCAACCCCATACTCCACTGAGCAGGTTCACTCCAAGACGTCTCTCCTACACTGGTCGCTACCTTTACTTTCCAGTAATAACGATCATTGCTTTTCAGACTTTTACCAGCGTAAGTGATCCACTGAGATTGTTCCGACTTTACAATGCCGGAGTTCCAGACATCTCCATCCCCTGCATTCAACTTTTGCAAAGAAGAAGCTACCAGAATTTGATAAGAAAGTTGAGTCACTCCTCTATCTTGGGAAGAGATACGCCAACTTATCCGGGGAAACTCTGTATCAATTCCAACAGGATTATTCAACATCTCGCAACGCATACTACCAATGCTAACCGAGGCATGAACCATCACTTTCGCAGAAAGTAGACAGACGAGTAGGAACAAGTATATTTTCTTCGGCATTGTTATCGAATGATTTCTTAATTATTTAGTCCATTTTTCTTGCGCGTCAGGCAGGGAAGTCCAGTCCTGCTTCACATATTCTTTAGAGGTATCAATCACAATCAATACTTTATCGTTACCTGCACGGTATCCACTCTCTTGAATAAATTCTGTGACTTTATTATCAAACTCCCCCGCGTACTCCAATTGTCCATTCACCGGACTATACCACCATGCCTTTTTCTTTGCTCCGGAGATCTTTGTCAGATCAATCTGAACGGGGCGATTAGTATAATTATAAACCAATAAATAATCTTGTCCGCGAGTAGCCACGACCCTCTCATAACGTTCTCCGTTTGTTCCGGAAATCACAGATTGATCGGGCACTCTATCAAAGAAAGGAAAAGTCAACATCAAATTCTTTAAATATTTCATCTGATTAATTCCAGGATCTTTCAAAGCATCATACCAAGGTTTGATTGCACCGTAAGCTCCTCCCACTCCATTCTTTAACATCTGCATAATAGAGTTGTGCCCGTAAGTATGACCAAATGAGCCGGCGAAAACCGACCAATAAGCATAACGGCGGACATCATTAGCCGTCCAAAGTGGTTCATTGGGGTTATGCAATCCCTGAGGGATTTCCTCGTAAGCTGGTTCACCATCAAGAACTGGTTTCAAAGGCGTGAGAGCCAAACTCTTTTCTACAAATCGCCAGTTATCCTCTTCTGTGTTTTCTTGAATGGTATAATCTCCATCTCCAAAACGCTGACCATAGCGACGGTGACCGGACTGGAACATATTAAAGTCCAACCAAGATTCATTATTGAACCAGGTTCCGGACATCGTTCTTCCTCTTGGATGATAAGTCATCAAGTGATTTTTATCCACTGCTTTAATACTCTTGGCAAGAGTATTCCACACTGCAGAATGAACATCTCCACGAATATCTCCTCCCATAAACCAAATAATATTGGGATTGTCTTTATAACGTTCACCCAAGAATTTGCCATAAGCCTGAGCCTCTTTTTCGTTAATCAATCCTTTTTGAACCGGACTTCCCCAAACACAGACCATACCTATATAAAGACCTTTTTTCTCAGCAGTACGGATTATATAATCCATGTGATCCCAATAGCCATATACACCTTTTTTGTCGATTCCTTTAAAATTAAAGCCATCCGGTAAAGCCCATTGACCATAGACATTAATGGCAGGAATAGTATTCATCACCATTATTTGAATCACATTAAATCCTTTCTTACTACATTGTTCCAAGTAATATTCCACTTCATCACGATCCAATCGTTCAGGCATCAACCAACCAGTTTCACCCAACCAAAAGAAAGGAGTTCCATTCTCATGTTTCAGATAATGTCCACCTTCGTCCACCTTTAGCTTTCCGTTACTCCAGGGAATGTAAGTTTTCACCTCTTTCTTTTGTGCCTGGATAGTACCACAAATTCCTAAAAGGAACAAACACGCCATTGCTACGATCTTGTTTCTTTTCATCTTTATCATTTATTTTTATAGATTATATATTCTTCTCCTGCCTTTGTTTTCAAATCGTATAAGTAGGTGCTTTTTACACTCAATCCTAAAAGTTTTGTAGCGTCATGCACCAAAGGTTGAGGGACAGAAGGTACAGCATACAAAACATTCACATTCTCCCCTTTCGCTTTTTTCAATCCGGCACCTTTCAAAGAAGTGAGTGAACGCAAACGACAGTTTCCACCTAAGTGAGACTTGACAGTTACACGATATATTTCTCCATTCTTCCAACCAATATTGAGTTCAAAACCACCACGGGCAACCAATCCATTGATATGTCCCTCTTTCCATAAAGAAGGAAGTGCAGGAAGGAGATAAATAAATCCATCGTGACTTTGCATCAACATTTCTGCAATTCCCGCCACGCAACCAAAATTACCATCAATCTGGAAAGGTGGATGAGCATCGAACAGGTTTGGATAAGTACCTCCCTTTTTCTTTTCATTCCGAACCAATGACAATTGATCCGTTATCAACTTATAAGCATGATCCCCATCGAGCAAACGGGCCCACAAACAAACTTTCCATCCCATAGACCAACCGGTGGAAACATCGCCCCGGTGAATTAAAGAAGTACGTGCCGCTTCAAAAAGTTGAGGGGTGCGGTAAAGAGAGATCTGGTTACTTGGAAATAACCCGTAAAGATGAGACATATGACGGTGAATATCCTGAGGATCATCCCAATCATACATCCATTCCTGCAACTGTCCCCAACGGCCAATCTGCATCGGTGCCATCTCTGTTAGTCTTTTATTTAAGTGTGTAGCAAAATCA
Source organism: Bacteroidales bacterium (assembly GCA_015654535.1). Lineage (GTDB taxonomy): Bacteria > Bacteroidota > Bacteroidia > Bacteroidales > Bacteroidaceae > Bacteroides. The sequence continues at coordinate 75,252 of JAATGU010000043.1, read as the reverse complement.
GCATCCAATCCCAGTAAACGGGAAGAAGCAATGATTTCGTTCCATAAATCAAAAATCAATTGATTATCCATGGTGCAACCACCTGCTATTGTAGCCTCGCCTTTACTTCCGGCATGCACGTTCTCAGGAGAATTGGAAGGGCATACCACCAACCACTGATGAGTGGGTTCCTTAACCATTGTCTGATCAAAGAAAACTGCTGCTCCTTTCATCACAGGATAAATTTCCCGAAGAAAATTAAGATCTTTTGTGTATAAGTAATGTTCCCAAAGATGTCGGCACAACCAAGCTCCACCCGAAGGCCACATACCAGAAGGTGCCTTATCTATAGCTCCGGTAACCCGCCATATATCTGTATTGTGATGTAGTACCCAACCATCGGCTCCGTACATAATCTTAGCCGTTTCTTTTCCACTTTCCGCAACTTCCTTCACCATCTTAAATAGGGGTTCGTTAAGTTCACTCAAGTTAGTGACCTCCGCCGGCCAGTAGTTCATTTCCACATTAATATTGCAAGTGTATTTGCTATCCCAGGAAGGTAAAAGCTTATCGTTCCATATACCTTGAAGATTGGCTGGTTGTCCTTCAGGTTGTGAAGAACAAATCAATAGATATCTTCCGAACTGGAAATAAGTAGCCACCAGATGAGCATCATTTGTTTGTGCAAAGTCCTCAACCCGTTTATCTGTAGTGATACTTGACTGTTTATTATCACCCAAATAAAGAGATACTCTATCCATATATTTTCTAAAAAAAGAAACGTGTTCTTTCTTTGCCGTTTCATAGTCACGCAACAATGCTTTCTTCAAAAAACCATCCGCACGTTGGACTGAATTACCTGAGATATCTTTATAGTTCACAAAATTAGTTCCAATCGAAACATATAAGATAGCCTCATCGGCACCCTCAACAGAAAGCGTTCCATCTTTGTATTGCACCTTTCCATTGACTGCTTTTACAGACAAGCGACCCTGAAATTCGACCTTGCCTTTTAATCCTTCGTGCAAAGAAGAAACACCGGAAAGCGTAACACAATTACCTTCGGTAGCAACAACCACATCTTGATGAGGAGAAGTAAAAAAAGCATTGAAAGTGATCTTCTTTGCCGCGTCTGCAGAGAGCTTTATCATGATCACCTGATCGGGGAAAGAAGTAATTACTTCACGATGAAAGCGAACATCATCCACTTTATATGAGACCAAGACACGAGCCGAATCTAGGCTCAACTCCCTATAATAATCTGTGTAACGGGCATGCCCGGGAAAAGCAATACGCAAGTCACCAAAGGTTTGATAAGGCATGCCGGAATTTGTATTTGCCATCACCTTCTCCGTAGCCAATGTCTGGGCTTCCAAATATTTGCCCGCAAAAACCAATTCCCGTACTTTAGGAAGATACTTCAATGCATCAGGATTGGCGTTATTATTTGGACGTCCCGCCCAAATGGTCTCTTCATTCAGTTGAATCTGTTCCACTGAAGGATTACCAAAAACCATGGCTCCCAAACGACCATTCCCTAAAGGTAAAGCTTCCGTCCAAGTCAAAGCAGGTTTATCATACCACAATTTATATTCACTTGCTGTTACTTTAAAAGGAAACAACAAGAATAATAAGGAGATAAGATAAACCAATTTATGTATTCTTTCATTCATACTAATCATCTGTTTTTAAAATATTTAGAAAAAATATTACTTCTTCAAATGATCAAGAAGCTTTTCCAATTCCCCGAAAGAACGGATTGCATTCTTGGGAAGTTTCTCTCCTTTCTCTCCGAAACTAAGCATTTTTGCCGTAGACTCTACGGTAACTTTACTTTCATCTCGCATGGATGAATCTAATTGAAATGTAATTGTAAAGAAATCATATACTGCGTTGCGTTTATTCGGTCCAAAGTCATGACCTTCTTCGGGCAAATGAACATTGGTTACATTTTTAGTCGCTCCATAATATTGATAGATATGCTGAATATAAGGATATTCTAATGTAGGAACCGTGTTAGTCCAATCATTTCCATCAGAAACGATCAACATCGGTTTTGGCGCATTCATAGCAGCCAGTTCAGCATTATTCGTTCCTCCACAAGCAAAGAAAACAGGTAATCCACTTTCACAAGGGCATCCTCCATCAAAGTGAGATGAAAGACTGACTACCGGAGCCAATGCTGTAAAGCGTTGATCGAGTATCGTGAGCAAAACTGTTTGTGAACCTCCTCCAGAACCACCATTAACTCCCACTCTCTTTTTATCCACATCCTTACGATTGTACATAAAATCGAGAATACTCATTCCGTTTAAGGCCTGAATCATCTGCGCCGCACTCTTACGATGGTCTTCTTCATGAAATTGTAATAAGGACTCTCCCCAAGCAAAAAGATCATAATCCACACAAATAGCCCCCATGCGTGCAAGGGTAGCCATACGTTGTTGTTGATCTTTACGATAACGCCCTTCCTGAAAATGTCCGTTCGGGCAGATAATCAAAGAATGTTTTCCTTTTGTAACGGGCTTATAAATAGAGCCACAAACATAAAGTCCCGGTAATGTTTCAAGTGAGAAGTTTTGCACCACATATCCGTTATAGATTCTTTCTTTAGAGAAAAGAGGTGTTGATTTTATCCGCGCTCTTAAGAGTACATCTATACCCAAGCGTTCTCTCACTTCTCTTCGCAAGCATTCCTTCCGACTATTCCACTGCACCGAGTCAGCATAAAGAGAGCTTAAATAAGCCAACATTTTTACTCCATCCGCATCCGTGCGGCTGGCATATTCATAATTCTTTATTTTATAGAAATTCCCTTCTTGTTTCACAAATTTATAATCGAAAGGAGTTAGAACATTGCTCAAGCTCTCTTCCACAGAGTAAGGGCGAATACGGAAATCCGCGTAATCCAACATTTTTCCTTCTACTTCTACCTCTGTCCATTTCAAGCGAACATTGAATCGTTTTGAAATGTCCATTAACACCTCTTTCAAAGGCCTCTGAAATTTATGATCTGAATTCTGTTGAGCAAAAAGTATCCGCCCAGAAAGGGCCAGTGCAGCAGATAATAGGATTACTTTGATCTTCATTTTCATGTTTATTTAACCAACTAATTTGATTTTATTCTTTTACGATCAGACTTCCCTTGGCATACACGCTCTCCCTATCGATCACAAAAGGTAAACGATTAAGGTAGTTATGCATTAAAATAATGTCTTTATTGTTTCCTTTCAAAAGAAGAAACGAGCGACTTCCCATCTGAGGATAACACCCTTGAATGAGGCATTCTTTGGAATCAGTAATATTCAACAAAGGAGAAGCGATATCCGGTGTTCCCGTTTTCACCGAATTAAGTTCCACGTTCTCTGCATGAGAAAATTTAAAAGCCGAACCTGTATGCGCATCAATACGAACATTGTTGAGTACCAAATCCTTTACTCTATCCACTTCCATCCCAATTTCGGACTGGATATTTATATTATTCAGCGTAACATAGCTGATTGGCATTTCTTCTATACCCAACATACTAATGGCGACATTAACTTTTGTTCCGGTAAGATTGGAAATATGAATATTCCGAAAAATCGGAGTGCGATCCGAGACAGATTCTTGCCCCATTTCACTGTAAAAAAGGCTCAATACAATAGCTTCATTCTTAATATTTTTCATCACAATATTATTCACCCGTATCTCTTCAACAATTCCACCTCGTCCACGAGTAGACTTGATACGAATTCCTCGGTCAGTACCATCAAAAACACAATTTGAGATCGTTACCTTTCGTACATCTCCACTCATTTCACTACCAATCACCACACCTCCGTGACCAGACAACATGGTACAATTGGTGATGGTGATATTCTCACAAGGAATTCCTAACTGACGAGCTTGTAAGTCTCTGCCCGATTTTAGGGTAATACAATCGTCACCCACCGTAATATGGCAATCAGAGATATGTACATTTTTGCAAGAAGAAGGATTAATTCCGTCCGTATTGGGAGAAGGAGGGTTATTAATCGTAATTCCCTTAATGGTTACATTCTCACAGAATTCAGGATTAACCGTCCAAAAAGGAGAGTTCACAATTTTGATACCTTCTATCGTTATATTTTTGCATCGAATAGGTTGAATAAAAGAAGGGCGAAAAAAGCGACGATCCAATACCTCCTTATAATCTGCATTAGTCACGCTATAGAGGTCCAGTTCTTTATTTGCCTGATCCCACATTGGCTGATACTTATTCAGATCTTGCATTCCGTTCTTTTGCAGATCAACCAGTACCCGATAGAATTCCGTCCACCATTTCTTTCCCTGCCCATCAATAGTACCTTCGCCTTTAATAGTAATGTCATGTTGATCCACCGCATAGAAAAAAGGAGAAAAGCTCTTCATCAGTACCCCCTCATATCTCATTTCCACAAACGGAAGATAGTCATCGAAGTTATCTGAAAATACCAATGTGGCTCCTGCTTCCAATTCAATAGTAATGTTGCTTTTTAATTTCACTGCTCCGGTGAGATACCTACCTGAAGGAAAAAAAAGAGTTCCTCCACCTTGAGCAGTAAGTTTTTCTATCGTTTTATTGATCAATTCCGTATTCAGTTTCTTTCCATCCGCCTTTGCTCCGGCTTTGAGCATATCCACTCTTTCCGCATGAACAAAAAGGGTGAAAAAAAACAGTAAAAAGGAAACAGTTAAACGAATATGTTTTAGTTCCATCATCTATCTATTAAATACAGTTATTAAATTTTTACGGAAAATCGCTGTTTCCCACTTCCCACATTATGTTTCTCTTTATTGGGAAGGATCACAGTAGCCGAGCAGTTCACAGGAATATCAACAGTCAAGGTAAATAGTCTATTCTCCACTTTCCAATTCACGGACACTTTTCCATAAAGAGTTTCGTAGGAAGAAGAAACAAATTTTAAGTCACCCACCACCTGTGGATTGATTACCAACTTTTGAAAACCAGGCTCAGTAGTTTTAGACTGTATACCTACCAACCACGCAAAGAACCACTCATCAATTTGTCCCATCATAAAATTATTCCACGAAGTACCTTCTCTCGGATCCCATTGTTCTGTCAGAGTGGTTGCACCAAACTTTACCTGAAAGCCATAACCCGGAACATCTTCGTGATTATTCATCAGGTACATCAAATCATTCAAATCATTACGGGCTAACGTTTGGAATAAATAACGGTTACCAACGTCCCCTGTGGTCAAACGATTACCATGCGCTTTTATATCTTTTACCAAGTTAGCTAACACAGCCTCCCTATATTGTGATTCCACAATATTCAGGAATAGAGGAAGAGCATTGGAACATTGACTACCTGTGCCATATTGGCGAGTATTCACATCAAAGAACTTATCATTATATGCTTTTTTCACTTCCTTAGCCAGCTCTGCATAATGCACTTCACCTTCTTTATTTCCAGCCATACCAGCTGCTTTGCTAAGAAGCTGAATATCCCAAAGATAATGCGCAGTCCCCACTAAAGGAACAGGAGTGTTGCGGGAAAATCCGGCTTTCTTTCCATCATAATCATACCAGTCGCCTAATCCGTGATTCACTATATGATTATCTGTAGTAGAAGTAAGATAATCCACATACCGCTTCATCGTGGAATAATATTTTAGAATCAACGAATTGTCTCCATAATAATCATAATACATCCAAGGAAGAATCAAGGAAGCACTTCCCCATTCGGGAGAATCCTGAAAAGCTCCTTCAAATTCCACATACTCGGGAGCAATACTAGGCACCAATCCATTAGAATGCTGAGCATCACAGATATCCTGCATAATCTTAGGAATGAATGTAGTGAGATCATAATTAAAAAAAAGCCCTGGTCCGTTGAGATGAGTTTCTTCCAGCCAGCCTAACTTTTCACGATGAGGACAGTCTGTGAAAACTCCTTGCATATTACTTCTTACCGCCTTACCGATAATACGATGGGCATTATTAAAAATATCGTTTGAGCAGATAAACTCAGACACTTTTTCTGCCGAATTATAGATAAAACAGGATTTTATGTATTTAAGCACAGGCAGTCCGGCTGGATTTCCATCTCCTTTGAGACAAGCGCCTTCGATCTGAATATATCTGAATCCGTAATATGAAAAGCGTGGATGCCAATATTCATCACCTTCTCCTTTCAAAGTATATTCATAATAATGCTTACTACCGGTGTTCTTTTGATTGACCGTTCCATCTTCCTTAAGAGCCTCTCCTACTGTAAGACGCACTTTAGCACCTCTTTTCCCATTCACTACAATCTCAGGAAAACCTGCCAAGTTCTGACCCATATCCAGGATGGACATTGTAGAAAGACGATTGACCTTTTTTATATCATAGCGCTCCATAATCTTAACAGGAGCCGCTTGTTGTGGGCGTAGTTCTCCTTTAGGAGCTTGCTGAACAATCACCTGAAGCCATTCCCGATCATTAAAACCAACTTTATCCCATCCCTTTTGTTCCCGACAAGCATCGTAATCTTCTCCTCCATAAATACAATTAAAAGTGATAGGGCTCAAAGAATATTTCCAGTCAGCTCCCGATCTAATTTCTTTAGAAGAACCATCGGAATAGCGAAGCAACATCTTAAAAAACAAAGTTGGAGGCCCGAAACTTACCAACAATTTGCGGTAACGTCCACCTTGCACATTGTAAAAACCATTCCCAAGAAGTATGCCAATAGCGTTCTCTCCTTTTTTCAAATAAGAAGTCACATCATAAGTATTATAATAAACCGTCTTATCATAATCGCTGATAAGAGGAGTGAATTCACCGTCCCCTATCTTATTGCCATTTAGAGTAAATTCGTAATGCCCGAGTCCACAAACGTATGTCACCGCTTCTACGATTTTTTTATCCGCTGTAAAAGAACGACGCAGATAAATACTTTTACGGGATAGTGTGTCTACCGCTCCCCATAAAGCTTTATTCTCCGGTTTTTTTAAAACAGTCGCATGAAAATTTCTTCCGGAAGGTAAGTGAGCGTCTTCGCGAGAAATAGCGCCAATCCAGAAAGCATCCATAAAATCAGATAAAGGAGCCAGACGAAACACTGCTTTCTTACTCCAAGCGGAAGGTTTGTCTTGCCCATCCCATACTCTTACTCGCCACAAATATTTTACCGTCCGTTCCAACTGCCTGTTTCCACTATAAGGAACAAGCTGACTTTGTGCAGACATCACTTTATTACTTGACCAAATCAATTCAGAAGTTCCTTTTTTAACTGCATAGATTTCAATAGCATATGCTGACTGGCGGGCATCAGGTACTTTTGATTGCATCTGCCATCCAAAACGAGGTATTTCCGTTGCCACTGCTAAAGGAGAAACTGAATGCTCGCAGGTTATCTTCTTTATTTCTATTCCTCTTACGAATAAAGGACAGAAAAATATCAGCAGACAGAGAAATAAAAGGATTCGGTTTTTCATTGGTTTTTACTTTTGTCTATTCACAATACATTATCACATACAATCTTTTTCAAACGATCGGATTGTCCCACCTGTTTACCATTTACAAAGATATGAAATCCTTTACCAAGATGATAACGATTTCCCTCTTTATCCCACACAATGGTTAAGTTTTTGCCATGATACAATACGTTGTCCAAGCAGAACCAATTCCATTTTCCTTCGGGAACCAATGGATTCACTTCTATCGTATTATCCATTCGGGGGCGTAAACCAATAAGTCCGGTAATGATCAAATCATTGAAAGTAGAATGGTTATAATAGCGACTTCTCTCTTGATCTCCTTTCAGCCAGTAGCCAGTCACTTCATCGAGATATTCTCCTACATACGGATGCCCACGGTGATATTGTGACTCCACATACAGTTCCATCAAATGAAAGTAAGTACTATCATTCAGCACTGTCTGCTTATAATTGTTCATAAAATTAGCCATCGCAGTCATTGTCTGAGCAGAAGCAAAAGGCCATATCGCTCCATCCCATTCACACTTACAACATCCCGCCATACGAAAAAGAGGATGACGACGTTCGGCTGTAGTCAGCCCATAAGGAGCTAAAAATCCGCCTTCCTCCGTCACTTGTTTCCAGGCTTTATCATACTGACCTGCATCGGGCAAGTTGAAGTACCAGGGAAGATAACCTATCGCTTCACGAACATTGGCCAAAGAATCAGTACGAAGCGTTTCAAAAAAATCATGTTTCTCGTTCCAAAGGCTCTTTTCTATCAGGCGCTTCAAGGTATCCGCTTTATGCTCATAAAGCATGGATTGTTCTTTTTTACCCGCCAAGGAATAAATCCGTGACAAAGCATTGGCGTTGCCGTACATATAGCTATTAATTGTGGGGCGGGCATATTTCTTTTTTCTACCTCCGCTAATAGATTCTTCCATACCATCCTGCACATCTCCCTGCCAGTAAAGGCCTGAAGGCAAACGATGATCACCTTCCCAATGTTTATATTCACTATCAAGGTCAGGAAGCATATCCAATAAATACTTTTGATTACCATCCACCATATAACGATTTAAAATTGCATCAGCTGCCCAAGAGCTAAACTTATTCATCTTCTTCATCGGTTGCCCGGCATTTCCCCTATACCATACATGAATATATTGATCCAGATATTCGCGATTGCGCAACCAACGAGATTCATAAATATGATGGCCCAAAGCACTGGAAATAAGATTATATTGATCAGCATACGTACGATCAATCAAAAACTCCGTAAAAGCATATCCTACAGGTGTTTTCTTTATATGCTTGCGTAAAGTCCACCAACGATAGTAATACATCTCCTCGAAATTCTTTTGCGGACATTCAAACAAAGGAATATTCTCTTTCATCCATTCACTCGCCTGAGCATTGGGAATAGCCTGAGCAATATTTTCATCTTCCATTCCATTGAAATAATCCACATAGTGGCTGAAATCTTTATACTTTAGAATCAATGAAGTCCCGGATTCGGGAGAGGTAGTCTTAAAGTCTTTGATGCGATAGATGACCATCGGTTCCTCATCACCTGCATTTGGCAGATCATAATCCTGATCTGCAGGGGTTTCGGGCGTAGGGAATGTGCGAGGCACACCTGTACGGAACACAACACGTTCTATAGAATGCACCGGAGCATAAAACATACGCACTCCTACTCGCTTGCCGTTCACCATCACAATAATACTACGATTGGCTACTGATAACAGAGCTTTAACATCATAAATCTTTCCCGCTTCGTATTTCATCATATTTGAAAAACGAGAACCTCCTTTGGCACGGAAAAATCCGTCGGAAGTTAGGTCTAAACGAGAGCAAGCAATGCCATTCTCATCCAGAAACTCAATTTGAAGCGTACCTTTATCAGCTTGTTCCGCCAATAGTTTGAAAGAGACTTCTAATTCAGAAGAAGCAGGAATCTTACGTTCCACTTTAGCATAATCGAATGGATCCTTATCTTTTAATGTCAACCACTCGGCGCCGTTTTTATTTTCCAATGATACCGGAGCCCAGAGAGGAGAATAAATATTCCAGTTAATAAGTTCACTGATGGAGTGATATTTTTCAAAGTTATCATCAGCCTGAGAAAGGGCCTTTTGGCGAATAGGAACCTGGATGCGGGAAACCCACATATCCTCCTTGTTCATACTATAAGCTACCCACAAATTTCCATCAGGAGGAGTACCGTTGCCTTCTTGGATACCTCGTACATATTGAGGGCCATAAGATTTATAATTTCCACCATAACGCATGGGGGTAATCTCACCATGAATAAGATTCAATGTGTTATATTCTAGCCCATCCGTACTAGTGGAGATAGCCAATGGCCAACGAAATTCGGAAGGATTATACACGGTAGCATAAGTGCCGTCACTCAGTCGTTGTCCCCATATCTTAGCATTGCTATTTACAAAACCTTTTGCCCGTTCCACTGGTTCAGCCCAAGTATTTCCTCCGTCTTTACTGATAGAAGTCAATGCATGTTTCCACAAACAAGCCACCGTTCCATCCGGCAAATGATAATAACAAAAAGCTTTATATCCTTTCTTCAGTGGAATCAACGGATCATTTCTGTCAGCTTCTTCCACCCATTGCATGCGATAAAGCGGATTATCCAAAATCTCCTGACAAGCTTTTACAAATGCCTTGTCTTTACTCTTTGTGAAATATGGATAATCTGTATTCTTCTCATTAAATCCGTGATTGTAATAAATAAAATAGATCGGTCCAAAAGAACCGTCTTTCTTTATTTCCCTAACCACACGTCCTATTCCGTTGCCATCATTCGGATCATCTTTCTCATCCAATGTCACGCCATAAAATCCCGACGCAATTAGTTTACCGGATTTAGAAACATAAAAGCCAACCCGTTGGTGCATAATTGCGATTAAATTCTTTGCCACGCCTGGATATTCAGGTTTGGTATATCCATCCGGCACATGATATAGCGGAAATAGTACCACAGGATTCTCCCAATGATAGCCATCCTTTGAAGTCGTTAAAAGTGTACGGGAAGGAGGAACATGTTCATCTTTAGGATCTGAAAGAAAATGTATATAAAATTTTCCTTGCCAATAAGCCATCATAGGTTGATGGTTATAAGTCCATCCTTCTCCATTGGAAACATCGGGATGTTCACGATTGGCTCTCATTACCTGAATATTATGTACTCCCACCACAGGTGAAAGTTGTCCATCGTGATACGCTGGATTAGAAAGTTCTGTTCCTGTATAGTGAATTTTTTCTTGCGCCGTAGCCAAGGTAGTCAAAAGGAAAGCTACGACCAGCAAACACAGTGATTGGGTTAACCTATTCATTTTTATGCTATAATCTATAAAATTTATATTTTTAATAAGTTGAAATCATCAGCAAAAAGCATCCCTTTTTCTGTGAGTGACTTGTATTTCTCGGTAACTAATTCCGATTTTTTAAAAGTCTGTTAACAACAGAACGAGGCACTTTGATGATAGTTCCATGTTTATGTCCTTGTGGAACCTTAATTTCATTTGTTTTATTATCAAAGTGAATAAAATCGCGAGTCTTCATTGCCCCATAACTCTTCTTTTCATACATATCATAATAAATAAGATAATCTTTTCCAACTTTTGCCACCGTAGGACCTTCCACAAAACTATCCGTAAAGGGAATGGATGCTTTAGAATATGGACCCGTAGGAGATTTAGCGAAAGCAACCTTCAAATTTCTCATCGCACGGGTATTATCTTTCATCACCAACACATAATCATTTTTGCCACGATTCACTATCATCGCATCAATTACACTGAATCCCGGATCATAAAAAAGTTTTGTTTTAGAAATAATTTTAAAATCTTTAGTAGTGATATAATATAAACGATGATTATTATCCTCATCTTCAACTCCCTTTTCATAGCGATGAGGTACACAGGAAGCCCATACCACCACAAACTCTTTCTTTATCTCATCATAAAATATTTCCGGTGCCCAAACATTAACCGTGGTAGGTTCTATTGCCATTACAGGAATCATCTGTTGTTCCGACCAATGAATCAAATCTTTTGAATATGCATATCCAAAACCCGAATCCCCTTTCCAACTAGTGGTCCATACCAAATGATAAATACCATCCGGAGTCCGAGTAATGGAGGGATCACGCATCAATTTATGCGCTCCCAATTCTGGCTTTAACCAGGTTCCGGCAATACTATCCCAATGAATGCCATCTTCGCTGTAAATGTAGCGCAAACCTTCATCGGCTGGTTCGTGAAAAGATGTTGAAATATAGATTTCAGACTTTGTCGTTTTACAAGAGAACATAAACAACAAAAACAGAGAAAATAAAAGTTTAATTGTATGTGTCATAAAAGCAGTTCTCGCTTGATAAATATCGGTGTATAATGATATATAAAAGGACGCTATCATCCTCTTTTTGTACTCACAATTCAGAAATGGTCAATAAAAATAAGCTATTCATTCAAGATACAGAAGAACAATAAAAAATAAATTTAAAAAAAGTATTCCCCAAAAGCCAGTTTACCAGCAATCGGGGAACATAACATTCCATTCAAAATAAAGAAACTATAACTTTACTCCTTTTGTTTTAAGGCGTTTTGCCCAATCGGTTCTCTCTTTAGTTAGGTCATAACCTTTACCAGAAAGATAATTATTTATGCGTCCTTTATACTTACCAAAGACTGCATGTTTCTGATTTGAATTTTCAGCATCCAAAGCAAATTCGCGCGCTTCAACAAGCCATACAAGAATTTGTTTTTTCTCATTCGTTTTAAGCGAAGGTATCATGTCTAAAGTAGCATTATAAGTAACCATTACCACTCCATAAGTTATTCCATCTTTCACCACCTCTATTTGCTTTTCAGTGAGATAGAGTGATAAATCAGAAGGAAAAGCAAAATGAGAGCGATACAATGCCGCCTCTTTCTCATTGTCAATAGCGATAAGTGCAGCATTTTTCTGAGCTCCTGTAATACTCGATTCTTTAATTTTCTTTACATTAGCATCTCTTTTATCGTAAATATCATTCAAATGAAAGTATCGGTTAGCAATGATATTACGTACATTGATCGAAACAGAAGGATCTTTCAATTCCAACTTATCTACAATTTTCTGAGATCTGCTTATTATTGATTCAATATATTTAGGATTACGCTTCAGAGAGTCAAGTTCTATTGCAGAAGCTGAAACTGTGAATAACAAGAAAAGCAGAACGAACTGCAAAATATTTATTTGTTTTTTCTTCATCTTTATTAAGAATTACATCAATGAACCTTTTTTAGCTAATGTATCATAATTATTAGCTGGATTTGTCCAATCAATCTTCTTCTTTGTACTAATACCGTTTATGTATTTTTCAATATTTGTATAACCATCACCCGAACAATCTTTCGCGGCATCAGAAGGATCATTAGGATTCAACCCGTTTGCTTTTTCCCATGCATCCGGCATTCCATCATTATCACTATCTTTGTACGGTTTTCCTTTATATTCAGGATATCCTCCCACTTGTTTGATGTCTGTAATAATCCCTTTCTTATAAGAATCTTTAGGTAAACGACGATATTTAAACTGATAGAAAGAAGCGGTATCTAGCCCTTCAACATAATAAGCTTTACCTGTTTCTACTTCTTTAATGATACGCTGATCTACAATATCTCTTTTAGGAAGTGTGGCACCAGCATTCTCAATCACAAAATTATAAGATTCTTTTGCAGACATAATAGGGAACTTAGGCATGGGGAATGGTTCATCCCACCTCATGTTTGCAGTGTAACCGTCAGTATTAGGTTGTTCCTCTACCTGAACACCACCTGCCCAATTATCTTTAGTCACAACTTCATTGCCTTCCATAAAATTACCGTTACAATAGACACGCCCAAAGACATAATAGCCTAATTTACTACGTCCAGCTTCCGGTTTCACAATACGGTGACCAATCGGGGTGTTTTTTGGAGTAAGAGGTCCTGGTTTATAATAGTTATTAATAATATTATACAATGCAGTATAATCACCTCCATCCACAGAACGGTGTACCCAATTATAAATCACATTATTCACAAAGTTAAATACTCCATTCCATCCAATAGAAGGATTACGTCCTGCATTACTAGCCCAAAGGTTACGCATAAAAGAACAGTTTTCTCCTCCCAAAGTACTACCAAAAGCATGATTATAGGTATCTAAAGCTTTTGCTGAAATTGTATTTTGAATAGTGACGTTCACTGTAGGCAATTTTAGATCATTATAACCTTTACCCGGACTAAACATATGACGATAAAATGAAATATTTTCGTCCAATCCCCAAGTGCAAGAACAGTGGTCAATCATGATATTACCTACTGGGTTACCTCCAAAAGAGTCATCACGTCTTCCCACGTTTGTTTCACCACGACGAAAACGCATGTGCCGTACTACAACATCATGTGTATTTACCCAGAAAGATTCACCCGCAATACAGATACCATCACCTGGCGCTGTTTGTCCTGCTATGGTTGCATAAGGTGCACGCATAATAATAGGTGTTTTCAAATAAATCACGCCCGCTACGTTGAACACTATAATACGAGCACCACCTTGTTCACAAGCTTCACGGAAAGAACCTGGACCACGATCATTGCAGTTCGTTACTGTAATAACTTTACCACCACGACCACCAAAACTAAATCCTCCACCACCTTCAGCTCCTGGGAAAGAAGGAATCTTAGCCTGTGGAAGATCTGTTGGACGTGCAGCCCAAGGAATATAAGGACGTCCATGTTCCGCTTCTGCTTTAACAATTGGATATGCTTTTTCCCAAGCTTCATCAGAGAGTTTTTGTTCCTCGTCCATTACTTTCTTAGTAGCATCCTGTATATCTTTAGGTACATCCGGATACTGAGCTTTAACTACAGAAATTGGTGCCATCAATGCTGCAGCACAAATCACAAAAATCCATTTTCTCTTCATTTTTCTCTATTCATGTTAGTTAGATTGACTATATAATAGACTTTTTTTTTTATGTTTTGTAATCACCAAATTAATAATAAAAACAAAAAGCCCTCTCTATAGCAAAAATACTCTAAGAAAGGGCTATTCTAACAAAAAATCTAAATTTTATTTTTGATAATCAAAAGTACCTTGAGTATTATTTTCATCTAGCCATCCTTTTGTTTGCTCTAACCAAGAATTTGCAGTTAAAGCTGTTCGGTGAAGTCCCCAAACATAATAATGCTGCTTCCAATCAATATTCAAAGCCACACCATGACCATCATCATCCATTGGAGTATCTGGGTTTTTCAAAACAAAATTCTGTGTATAAAAATCAGCTAAAGTCTGTAGATCTTGATTAAAACTAGTAGCATCCGGATCAATAGAAATTGATTTACGAGCTGTAGCTAATGGATCTGTTACATTATTGGGGTCTGTTAAAATGTTTTTATACTCTAAGTAATGTCCTGTTCGACAAGTTCCATTAACCGGATTAATTCTCAATTTAGTACAAGTAGTATTGTTAGCAGAAGCATCATCATTATAAAGCATCCAACGCTGAATATCAAGAGCACGTTTGCCTTCATAGGCTAACTCAACTCTACGTTCGTAAAGAACAGCCTCAATAGCTGCATATTTATCCGCAAGTACACCAATACCATAGTTATTTGCCGAAGGAATATTCACACGTGCACGAATTTTACTCAAATACTCTATACATTTAGGTATATTATTTGTCGCTGCATAACACTCAGCAATATTCAGAAGTAATTCCGCATAACGATATTCAAAGATATCAGTACCCGAATAATCAAAAGTATTATCAACAGTTGTATTGGACATTTTACGAACAAATGCAGGACTATTTGCGTCATTAGCGTCGCTATAAGCATAGGCTATATTACCTTTAGCATTTAAATATTCCCAACGATATGCCCATACAGTCGCATCAGGACTACTTTTATATCCCCATTTGCAACCAGAAAAAGCAAATGTCCGATAGAAACGAGGGTCTCGATTCAAGAAAAATTTAAACTCGTCATAACCGTTTTCAGCTGTAGGACGTGTTCCATCAGCCATCGGGAAAAGATCTATCATTTCTTTTGGCACTTTTAATCCACCTCCGCCTCCTTGGTTAGAAAGGCGAATCGTTTTTTCCCAGCTGTTGTTTTCAGCTGTTGCAGTATTTGAAGAAAGAAGCTTCACCATAATAGCCTCTTTACAGAAAGAGTTATCTACCAAAAACATAGCACTCCAATCTTTTGCACTGGATCCATAAAGTCCGTATCCATTAGCAGAAAGTTCTGTCTCAGCGGTCAAGCCAGCTTGCAATGCTGCTTCCCAACGTTCATTGTTCGAATCCCAATCTTTATTAAACAAAGGGCTTGCATAGGTCAATAAAACACGGCTCTTCATAGCCAACGCAGCTTCACGAGTAAAACGGCCATAGCTTGCTGCAGGCCATTGAATCGGCAAAAGACTTGCAGCTTCATCCAGATCAGAAAGAATTTGATTAACACACTCTGTAACAGATGCACGAGGATATTTGATACTTTCGTCTTCAGCCGTCGCATTCGATACAGTAGTTACAATAGGCACTCCACCATACATACGCACCAAATCAAAATATTGAATGGCACGGAGAAAGTACATCTGACCCTTAGCAGTTTTTTTGTAATCATCAGAAACATTTGTGCCCAATTCATCAATATTTAGAATCAGAAAATTACAATTACGAATCCGGGTATAAGGGCTATTAGTAACGTTCGTACTTAGCTTTGCTCCATAATATTGAGAACAATCATCAGCTGTTTCTAATGTTTTATTTGGATTAATCAAATCTGATATTCCTCCTTTTTCTTCAGTCAAAGCCGTTCTATCTTCCCAAAGGCCCACAATATTTAACCCCGGTGATCTTAAACCATAGTAAAAATCATAATACACTTTGTCAATAAACCACCCTGTTTGAGTTTCATTTTCAAAAGTACTTGCGTCAAAAACGCCATACAGTTTTTTTTCTTCCAAAAACTGATCACTACAACTAGCAACTAATAAGCAAAAAGCAAGCGTTACTACGTATAATAATTTATTTTTATTCATAATTTCTTGTTATTTAAACAAATTAGAAGGATAAACTCACGCCCAAAGAGAACGTTCTCAAAGTAGGATAACTATCAGTGGAACTATCATACATATTACGATAATTCTTTGGATATGGATTATAAAAATCCCAAAGATTTGTACCAGTTAAACTAATTTTTGCAGATTCAATCTTAGCAACCTTCAGCCATTTGCCAGGAAAAGAGTAAGCAATACTCATGTTCCTTATATAGCAGCGGAAAGTACTTATCGTCCAAAAATCCGAAGCAGCAATTACATTTGCATCCCCATTGTATCCAATATTAGGATATTTACCTGTTGGGTTCAATGTTTCATCATACATATCAGACCAATAAGATTCCGGAGACCAAAGCATTTGGTTACTTGAAGTATTGATCTTGTAATTATCAATAGTACGAAGACCTCCCCAAGTTGTAGAAATTTGCGCACTCCAACTAAGACTTTTCCAACTAGCACCAAGTTTGGTTGTAAAACCGTATGTTTTAGTACTTTTACAAAGTTTATCAAGATCTTCTCCAGTAGAAGAGATCTGTCCATTCGGAACAGCAAGATTTCCTTGTGCATCCAGAGCTCCATGAAGGTCTTGATAAGCCAACATACCTGGTTTTAACTGAGCTTTTGCGGTATAATTAAAGAATTTCGGAGTTGTTCCGGCTGCTGTTGCATGTTCAGTCAAATAAGTCCAATAATTGTCTATATCCGTTTGGTTACGCAGCATACCATCTCCTGAAGATGTTCCGCGCCATACACGGTATCCCCAAGAAGGCATATTTGTAGAACTGCCTTCTCTATAAGTATTTGCTGAAGGATAAGTTGCTGATAAATTAGGCCATTTTTTGATCTCATTATCGTTAAATCCTAAATCCACACCTATATTATATTTTACTTTACCAATTTTATCTCTCCAAGTAAGAGATATTTCAGTGCCATAGGCATCAATTCTACCAAAATTTTCTTCTGCATACGATCCACCAACTGAAATTGGAGTTCCATCAACTTGTGCCATATACTGATTCAAAATATCTGAATTCATATCATAATACAAATCAATATTTGCACTCAAACGTCCATCTAAGAAACGAGTATCAAAACCGAGATTGAACTTATCCGTATTATCCCAGTGAACATCACGATTAGGAGTTTTACCTGGAGTTAAAGCACTGCCTAAAGTACCACCACTAGAACCAAATTGCAACCCCTTCGCTGCTGCGTAATCATATGTCTGCATCCAAGCCCATGATTTGATATTATCTTTGCCAGTACGCCCCCAAGAAGCACGAACCTTTAAATATTCAAGCCAAGAAAGTTTTTCTTTAAACCAAGATTCTTCTGATGCAACCCATCCCAATGATATACCAGGGAAGAAACCCCAATAGTTTTCAGGAGCAAACTTTGTAGAAGCATCAGAACGGAAAATAAACTGAGCCATATATCTGTCAGCATAGCTATAGCTAAAGCGGCCTAAATAAGAAAGAGTACCCGATTCACTTTTATTGGTATAAGAGTTGTCAGAATTAAATGTCCCTGCTGTTGAACTTGTTCCCAAGTAGGGTACATTAGGTGTATCATATAAGTAAAACTTCTTTGAATAACTAGCATCTGTACGTTCCACAGATAACATTCCAGAAATATCATGTTTATGAAACTTACGGTCATAGTTTACATAAAAGTTCATTTGACGATTTTCTGAAATTTCATCGCTATAAACAACACGTGAGCTCTTGTTGTTACTTTTTATTTCATAATCGGAAACAGTTGTGTGAGTTGAATAAAGATGTTTATCTTCATTCTGCATATTCTTATTAAGAGCAAGAGTAAACGGCATCTGAACTTGTTCCGTATCAGACGTAGCACGAGAGGTGGCGTACGTTCCCCTCACGCTTAATCCTTTTATAAAAGGAACAGAATAAGTCATCGAGAAATTAGCTGTATAGCTAAAATCTTTTGTAGTTTGACCAGAACCATTGTTTAGTAAACTAAAATAATTCCACCCACTAATTTGGTTCGCAGAAGTAGCATTACCTGCAGCTTGGTGAGGACCAAGCGAGGGAGATATAAAATATTCATTTCCATCATCCAACGTTACTGACCAAGGTATATACTTCGGCATGTGGAGCAATAAGTTATAATCACCTTGCTCTCCAGCTGTACTACCATAAGCATTTGCACCACTAGCATTCTTTGTATAAGATTTTGTTTGTTTACCTTGATTACCAGAAACAGAAGCACTGAACTTCAAATCGGAAGTCAGTTTCACATCTACTCCTGCACGGAAAGTCCACTTATTATAGTCTTGCTTACCTAAGTTGGCTCCTTGATCATAATATGTTGCACCTGCAAAGTAAGTTGCTTTATCCCCTCCACCATCTACATTCACAGAATGAGACATTGATGTGGCAGATGACCAAGCTTCGTCCAGCCAATCATAGTTCAACCCTTTCATTTCACTTAACTCACTATCACTGAACCATTTTGAAGAATTCGTTGCTTTTCCAGCAGCTTTTAAAGCACTATTTGCCCAAACACCATAATCATAAGCACTTAATGTTTTAGAATGGCTAACTGCATCATTATAGGCAAACTTGCCGGAATAGCTAATTTTAGGAGTACCTTGTTTTCCTCGCTTTGTTTTTACAATGATCGCGCCCTGAGAAGCACGGGATCCATAAATAGCAGCACTGGCATCACGAAGAACTGTGATACTTTCTACTTCTGATGCATCAAGTAGATTAAACTGCTCCAAGGTTGGTTGTCCTGTAGCCGGATCTATTTGAATCACATCATCAATAATCACTAATGGAATACTGCTACCACCATCTTTAGAGAAACTAAATGATTGACGGATACTCAAAGTTGCAGATTCACCCGGGCGGCCAGAACCACCACTTACAGACAAACCATTAATTTGTCCGGCAAGAGCTTCGGAAAGATTAGAGACAGGAAGGTATTCAAGATCTTTGGTTGAAATTTGGGTGATAGACCCAGTTACATTCTTTGCTTTCTGTGTACCATAACCTACCACCACTACTTCATCAAGCGTTTGTGCATTTTGCTTTAGTTGGATTACAAGATCTTGTATGGTAGCTTTCACTTGTTGAGTAATATATCCCACAAAAGATATTTTTAAAAGATCACTGGATTTTGCACCTAATTTAAAGGTACCTTCCATATCAGTAATAGTACCAGCTGTTTTACCTACAACAGAGACTGTAGCTCCGATGATAGGATCACCGTTTTCATCAATTACTTTACCTTTTACAGTAATCTGCTGGTTTGTTTCATTCACATTTTGCACACCTGCCATTGCTTGGCTCGGCGCTAAAATCAGGAGAAACAAGAATAACATTGTGCAGAATATTTTCTGTACAGTAATTATTCTGTTTAGTTTTTTTGCTTTTCTTTCTTGATTCATAGATCTAAAATTTAATATTCAAAGGATTACTTTCTAAAAATAGTTTTTAAATAACTTATATTTGTTCCAAAGTTTTTCTTTACATTGCGAGGATCATTTTTATCCCTCGATCTTTCAACGACAAGCCATCCATTCCAGTCCATTTTATCAAGGACTTTCTTTACCTTTTTCATGTCTAAACGTTTATTATAGGGTAACATTACATCATCTGTATCAGTACAATGTATTTGGCAAATATTTTTCTTCCCTAGTATTTTAAGCTCTTTACATAAGTCACGCCCTGCCACCAGTGGGTTTTGAAAATTGAAATATATTTTTATTGCAGGTGAATTTATCTCTTTCAGCAATTGTAACTCTTCTTTTGCATCTAGTGATGTTTCGATGCCAATAATCACTCCGGATTTCTTTGCCATTTCACCAACAACCTTCAAGCGCTTTACTAATTCAGGACGTAATTCCGGATTTTTAGTTAAATCACACTGAACTCCTAAAGGTAAAAAAGCTACCTTTGCTCCCATAATAACCATTGTTTGAATACATTCCGCAGTCAATTCCTTATAGTTCACCCGACTCACAAACGATTGGGCATAAAAGGCCGACATAGCTATGGAAGGGATATCTAACTTATATTTAGCAGCTTCTGTTTTAAATTGTTCCTGAAAAGAAGGTTGCCTCAGCTTATTGTCAAAGGAGTCACGTATTCCCAAACCTCCCATATCCACTTCTACTCCATCTCCGTTCAACTCGCTAATTAATTTAAAAGATCCTATCTTTTGTCTTTTCAAGATCATCCAGTCACAAGCAGCTATACGATATTGGGGAACTCTACTAATTGGGGAAGAATTATACTCTCTTGACCAACAATAGAAGTTAGACAAGAGGAAAAAGAAAACACATAAAAGGGAAAGCTGTCTAATAAACAGTTTATTTACTGATTTGATATTTTTAGAAAAATAATTCATAGTATTACAATTACATATAAGCCAAACAGATCTATATATTACTTTATCAAAGACGTTAGGCTTTCATATATGTAATCACTAATATAGAAAAAAATGAAATAAAAAAATAATTTGTTAAAAACAGATAAGCAGTTTACAAAGGCAAAAAAGTTATTTGAGAATAAAAAACGGTGAATAGTCACAAAAAAAAGAATGAAGATCCTAATATTAGGTATCTCCATTCTTTCCACTCAAAAATAAAGGTTAGGTTTTTATTTCGGTTTACGCCCGATTTCTTTTAATAATTCCCTATGAAAACGCATTTCAGCTCCCTGTATCTTAAAGATCTTTCCGTAGGAAAGAATTGTTTTATACTTAGTCAAATAAGCTTTTTCTAATTTATCCGATGCAATACGGGCATTTAATACATTGATAACAATCTCTTCATATTGAGATTCGGAAAGATTACCCTTCTTTCCTTTCTTTACTTCAGACCAAGCTCTGTCATTCAATGCTTTCTTTTTATCTTGCAATTCAAAATACATTGGGAAGAATTTAGCCGCTTCATCTTTTGTCAACTGTGCTTTTTCCGTAAGAAAAGCCTCTTGTTTTGCCCGAAAATCTTCTGGCGACATTCTTGGATTTCCTCCGTCTTGGGCAGAAAGACCAATTCCAGCAAAACAAAAAATCATTAATAACAAAATTACTTTTTTCATAACATCAATCAATTATTCATAAACGGTACTTAATCAGCCTCCGTTAAATATTTATATAAAGAATAGTCGTCCATCATGGAGTGATCCACTATTATTTCCAAATCCTGATCCGTGACCGCTTCTTTTACAGTATGTGTTGGTGCACCAGAGGAACGGTTAGAAGAGGTGAAATCCAACATAAAATGGATGCCAAAAAGCATCCCGGCAAAGACTGCCGTCATATAAAACCAAGGTTTTACCCTCCCCCACGTTGTTATACGTAATTCCTTAAAAGGTTTCGTTTCCTTCTGTGGAAGCTGCTCCATAACTCTCTCAGTGAAGTGATCAAAGTAGCCTTCGGGTACGGTAAAAGGATTACCGGTGCCGCACTTTCTCAATATTTCATCTTCTTCTTTCATATTATATCTCTCCTTTTCTCATTTATTTGACTCTCATTAACACAAAAGGTTTAAAGTGAATCTTTTAAAAAACGTTCTATT
This sequence comes from Bacteroidales bacterium, assembly GCA_015654535.1. GTDB lineage: Bacteria > Bacteroidota > Bacteroidia > Bacteroidales > Bacteroidaceae > Bacteroides. The sequence continues at coordinate 53,169 of JAATGU010000043.1, read as the reverse complement.
TTCTTTACCGCATAATGGTAAGAAGCCTTCAAAGCTCCTACAGAAGTACCAAAGATATCGGACATCTCTTCATATTTCATCTCTTGGTAATATTTCAGATTGAATACCAACCTCTGTTTCTCGGGCAAGGTAAGCAAAGCTTTCTGTAACAAAACCTGTGCTTCTTCACCAGAAAAATAAGGATCTCCTTCCAGCTTCGTCACCGCATCCGCCTCTGGTTCATCAATGGAAATCATGGACGTAGCTCGCTGTTTATTCAAAAAAGTCAAACATTCATTGAGTGCGATGCGATAAAGCCAAGTAGACAGTTTTGCCTCTGCACGGAAATAATCAATATTTGTCCATGCTTTAATAAAAGTATTCTGTAACAAGTCATTCGCATCTTCGTGAGAAAGCACTATCCGCCGGATTTGCCAATAAAGTTGCTCGCTGTATTGTGCAACAATACGAGAAAACGCTTCCTTCTGCGTACTCTCCTGCTGCAATTGAGCTAATACCTCTTTCTCGTTATAAGATGGAGTCATATTTTATTCATTATATTTTACTCAGTTCCCTAAGTAAAGGTTCATCAAACTTATAGGGATCTTCACAATAAGTAAGTATCCCATTCCGTGAAGGGAATACCGTGTAATAATCTAAAAAGAGCGGAACTGTATTCGGGAAGCTAAATGCCTTCATAGGTTTGTAGTTCAGCGCTTTTGCAAGTTTCTTTCCTGCCTGTGTCTTAGGAGGAAGATCAATGGACATGCGTATTTTATCCATCACTAACTTATCTTTCTTTTTGAGCAGAAAAAAAGCGAAATCGAGCGGTTTCTCCAGTCTCACGCAACCATGACTCACTGCTCGGTTAGGTTTCAAAAACGCCCAACGGGAAGGAGTATCATGGAGATAGACCGCAAAAGCATTCGGGAATCGGAAAATCAACCTTCCCAGAGCATTACCTTCTCCTTTCTCCTGTTTAACATCAAAAGGCAAATCCCCTTCATAACTATCCCATTTCACAGAAAGTGGATTCACTTCCTCTCCATTTTTATCATAGACTTTCATCTGATGTTCCTCAAAATAAGCAGGATCTTTCAAATAAGCAGGAATAATCTCCTTGCGAATAATAGATTGGGGCACATTCCAGTAAGGGTTCATCTGCATATACCCTATTTTACTAGCCAGAAGTGGCGTTTTATTTATATATGATCCACAACAAATCTTCATTTCCAGTTCCTCATCCGCCTCTTTATCAACAGCCTTCAACATAAAAGCCGCGATGTTCACCATTACATACTTCTCCCCTTTGTCCATCTTCGTTTGCCACCTCAATCGCTCCATATTAATGGCTAGCTTATTCTTGTAATATATCAATGGACGGTTTAAAGCCTCGATAGTATAATTATCTATCACCTTATCCGCGGATATATTATTTCTTGTCCGAAATAAGTTAACCGCTGCTAAAAGGTCAGAGGTGAGGGAAGAATAAATACTGTTTACATGCTCTACACGTGGAAGACTTCCCAATTCTATCAATCTTTCTGCTATCTGAGGAAGTACAGGATTTATATCACCTTCTTTAAGTAACAACTTTCCAATATCAGGAATTTTTTTTGTGGAAAACTCTTTTTGGGCATCCAACCGGACATATTCTTTTTGCATTTGAAGATAAAAAGAATCTTTAGGCTGAATATTGCGTAAAAAAGAAGAAAGGTCACGCTCACTCTCCACAGCCCCAAGCGCTTTGTTCACAAACGCCCGGTTACATTTTTTTAAAGATATGGAATAATATATTTTCATCTTTATTCTATCAGTAGAATCTCTCACTTCCCCTAGTTTGAGTTCCTCTTCATCTATATTATTTAAAATTCGTTGCGGACTGATAAATCCATAACTCAATCCACAGACATATTGAAGATAAGCAGACGACAAATCATATTCCAGTTCTGCCAGTATCTTATTGATATTATCTTTTTTTCTAATATTCAAAGAACGCAATTTAGTAAGATTGGTTTTAATCTTAGATAAAGAAAACTTTTCAGGGTTTAATCCGTGCCTTTTGGAATCTTCCAACCAATAAATCAATGTATCCACTCTTGACCAGTCTCCAAAAGAAGTCAGCCAAAGGGAAGCTCCTTGATATGCATAATAATGATATAAAACAGAATCGGTAACAGAATGGGCACTTCTCTCCACACAAATTTTCAGTAAACGTTTATGTATTTTCTCCGACTGAATTATAAAGCGATGCTCACTCATTTTCTGAAAAGAAGATAAATTCAAAGAATCTATCAAATGGGACTCATCAGGGACACAAGCATATAAAGCCAACATAAAAAAAGAGAGAAAAAATAGCGACCGTTTTATCATGCGTTTTTCTTCATTAATCATTCAAAATACTTAGCCGATGACAAAGATAAATAATTTTGGGAAATAATAGCAAGAAATAAGCTTAGCAGTAAAAAAAAGTCACCCACAAAAGACAAACTTCCGTAGGTGACTCTCTATTTAACATTAAAAACAATACTTATGGACATTTATAAAAAGAATTCATAAACAACCCACCAATCACAGTGAGTATGAATATTTTTTATAAAATAACCTTAGCAACTTTATTTCCTACCTTTACGATCAGTAATTGCTTAGCAGGAAGATTTGATAGTTCATTCACTCCATCATGAGCAGCAGAGATAGAAAGAATCTGCCCCAGTGCATTGGTAACAATAATCTTTTCACCCACATTTGCAGGAACATAAACCTTTTGATTGCTAGCATAGATGTCGCTTATTTTTTCAGTAGCAAGCCCTGTACTATTATCTTTTACCAAACTAAAGTTATCAACATATCCTACAAAAGTCTTATAATAACGAACTTCTAGCTGTAAAGTTCCGTCAAGAGGAATATCTAATGCTACATTTTCAGTTAACCATTCTCCCGTATTTGTCGCATCAGCATAAGCAGATCCATCACCATTATATTGCAATTGAAGACTAACTGCATCATATTGTGGTTTATTCGGATCAGTAGCTAATGCCTGAGCACCAGTAGGATCATTCATATATCCCCAATGTCTAATAACATTAGATGTTCCTGAAGTAGGATCAACATAATATTTATAAGAAAAGGTATATTTCCCTGCTGTAACCGGCACTTTAGTTGTATAAACTATTTTACCCGTACCACTGGTTCCACTGTGTACAATCTTTACAGAGCTGCTACCTTCATATTTGATAGTAGACTCTTGTGTAAGAGTAGAATTGGCTGCTACAGTCAAAGTGTAACCTGTTGGTTTACCATCCGCCCAGTCTTCAAATCCGGGGTTAGTTGTGATCAAATTTTGGGCACTCAAAGATGCCGTTCCACTAAAGCCAGCAATAATAGCTAGCATTACATTCGTTTTAGTAAAAAGTTTCATAAGCTAAATCTATATTAAGTTAGTAATAAAATAATTTTACTTTATTGCTATCTTCCGGGCTATATTTTCTATTTTTAAAATATACCAGCCTTTGGGAAGATTTAAGATAATCGTTTTATCAGTTGAATCTATCTTTATGGAGGTTACTTTCATCCCTAAAACATTGTAAACCTCTAATGTGGATTTTGGTGCTGCATTCTGTACACGAACATTATTTCCGTTAACAGACAAAACAATAGCTGTCTGCTCATTTTCTATAGGCAAAACTCTTCTTCCTTCCTGAGCGAAAGCCACAGGACTAAATAGGAATGCGTATAATAATAAAAGTAATGTAAATTTTTTCATCTATAAGCATTCATTTTTTACATTCTGGAACAAATATAATGACTCTCTTTTTATTAAACAAGAAATCTAACTTAAACTTTTTAAATGTTTATGCATAATCCTTCTTTAGCTAACTGACATTTCAAAAATATTTCATTCGCTTCTTGGAGAAAAACTGATTCATCTTCATAGCGAGCGGAGAAATGTCCGATCAGTAAATTTTTCACATTGGCTGCCTTTGCTATTTGAGCAGCCTGGCGGGCGGTAGTATGAAAGGTTTCTTTTGCCCGAGACAGTTCACTTTCTATAAAAGTGGATTCATGAAAAAGGAGATCCACTCCACGGATCTGATCAATAATCGCTTCGTGATAGATCGTATCTGAGCAATAAGCGTATTTACGTGGAGCATCAGCTGGTTTGGTGAGTCGGCTGTTAACGATGATATCTCCTTGGGGAGTTACATAGTCTTCTCCATTTTTTATGCGGTTTATTTGGGATATAGGAACTTTATAAAAATCAATCATATCACGAATGATATGATTCGGACCTGATTTCTCCTCAAAAAGAAAGCCACAGCAGGGAACTCTATGCCGCAAAGGGATAGTGGTTACTGTGAGCGAACGATCTTCATACACAATTTCAGATTGCTTAGTCTCAAAAGGAATCAACGTAACCTTGTAAGGAAGACGCTGACAAAAGTTCTGGAGTACAGGGGTAAGAAATTTCGCCATATCAGGGTGCGCATGAATACAAAGTTCCGCCGTGCGCCCCAGTAATCCGAACGTAGAGATCAGTCCGGGCAAGCCGAAACAATGATCACCGTGAAGATGTGAGATAAAAATATGGTTCAAGCGAGTGAATTTCAGTCTCGACTTGCGAAATTGCATCTGCGCTCCTTCTCCGCAATCAATCATAAAAAGCTTGTCTCTCACATTCACTACCTGAGAAGTGGGAAAATGACGGGTGGTAGGCAGAGCGGAACCACATCCCAGAATATGCAAATCAAATGTTTCCATACAAATCTATTTTAAAAAAAGGGGCTACCGAACAACGGCAACCCCTCTCCAGATGAAAAATTCAAATCATCAAATTGAATTTTTATTTCTTATCAGCTTCTTCCATTTGTTCTTTCAATGCAGCAAGTGCGTCAATGTCACCCAAAGTAGTAGAAGCAGTCTGATTAGTTATCGCAGGTGCTGATTCTTCTTTCTTAGGAGATGCCTTTTTAGAAGTAGCAGCTTTCTTTTCTGCTTTTTCTTCTGCCTTGGCTACATCTTCGAAAATACGACTGTGAGAAAGGATGATTCTCTTAGCATCTTTATTGAACTCAATAACTTTGAAATCAAGTTTTTCGTCCAGCTGAGCCTGTGAACCGTCTTCTTTTACAAGATGTTTTGGAGTTGCAAAACCTTCAACACCGTAAGGAAGAGTAATAACAGCTCCCTTGTCCAACATTTCGATAATTGTTCCTTCGTGTACTGAACCTACAGTGAAGATCGTTTCAAATACATCCCAAGGATTTTCTTCCAATTGTTTGTGACCTAAGCTCAAACGACGGTTATCTTTGTCTATTTCAAGAACCTGAACATCGATGTCTGCACCAATAGTAGTAAATTCAGAAGGATGTTTTACCTTCTTAGTCCAGGAAAGGTCAGAGATATGAATTAATCCATCAACGCCTTCTTCTATTTCAACAAACACACCAAAGTTAGTAAAGTTACGTACCTTAGCAACATGCTTGCTACCTACAGGATACTTCTCTGCGATAGTTTCCCATGGATCTTGCTTAAGCTGCTTGATACCTAAAGACATTTTACGTTCGTCACGGTCCAAAGTTAAAACAATAGCTTCAACAGTATCGCCAACCTTCATAAAGTCTTGAGCACTACGTAAGTGTTGTGACCAAGACATTTCAGAAACATGGATTAACCCTTCAACGCCTGGAGCGATTTCAATGAAAGCACCGTAATCCGCCATAACCACTACTCTGCCCTCTACTTTGTCTCCCACTTTCAATTCAGTGGAAAGAGCATCCCATGGATGTGGAGTAAGTTGTTTCAAGCCCAAAGCAATACGTTTCTTTTCGTCATCAAAGTCAAGGATAACCACGTTAAGTTTTTGATCCAATTCAACCACTTCTTTAGGATCGCTAACACGTCCCCAAGAAAGATCTGTAATATGAACCAAACCGTCTACGCCACCCAAGTCGATGAATACACCGTAAGAGGTGATATTCTTAACAGTTCCTTCCAGAACTTGTCCTTTTTCAAGTTTGCCGATAATTTCTTTTTTCTGTTGTTCCAATTCAGCTTCGATAAGCGCTTTGTGAGAAACAACAACATTCTTAAATTCTTGGTTGATTTTAACAACTTTGAATTCCATCGTCTTTCCAACGAATACATCATAGTCGCGGATAGGTTTCACATCAATTTGAGAACCTGGTAAGAATGCTTCAATACCAAATACGTCAACAATCATACCACCCTTGGTACGACATTTGATGAAACCCTTTACAATTTCTTCTGTTTCAAGAGCAGAGTTTACATGATCCCAAGAACGTGCAGCGCGGGCTTTCTTGTGAGAAAGGATCAACTGGCCTTTTTTGTCTTCCTGATTTTCAATATATACTTCTACCTTGTCGCCAATTTTTAAATCAGCGTTGTAACGAAATTCATTCAGAGGAATAATACCGTCTGATTTGTAACCAATGTTCACAACAACTTCACGTTTGTTCATTGCAATTACAGTTCCGTCAACAACCTCACGGTCATTCACTTTGTTTAGCGTACTGTCGTATGCTTTTTCTAGATCTTCGTGGCTGGCACCAACAAAGGTTTCGCCGTTTTCATACGCATCCCAGTTGAAGTCTTCAACAGGAGCAACGTTTTTTAAATTTTCCATTAATAATTAATTTTAAATCCTTTAATTAAGTGAGACATTATATTGACTATATAAATCGGGCGCAAAGATAAGACAAATATTAGAAAATAAAAAACTTTCCATGAGGATTTTATTCTCATATTAAAGATTCTCTAATACATTATATATTCACACAACGATAAAGGGTAAAAAAATCCGGCAAAAAACGCAAAAAGAAGTCCCATCTTTCATTTTTTCCATCATCCAACTGACTATAAGAGATTTAAGAAATGAGAGATCGCATTCATCTCCCATTCATTTCTCACTTTCGGGAGGTATCTCCCACTGAATTAACGTTCCATAACGTAGTAATACATTCCATTGCTCGCCTTTTTGCAGGGAATATTGAGCTTGTTAAGAATACGGCCAAAATGCATAATCTTTGTCGAAGATAGTTTGAATCCGCTTTTCTTCTGCAATCGCTCTAAGATTTCAACGGCTAATTGTTTTTCGCTTGTCTCACCCTCTTCCGCGCCGCGGAAATATTGTTGAAAAAGTTGTTCGGCAGGAGGTAGTTGTTCAAAGTCGTGATTATTTTTGGTGACTATCGCCTCTTCTTTGGCATCAAACCAATAGCGTTCTCCGTTTTTTATTTCCTCAAGTGCCTGAGCGTAAAGTTGGGGATGGTTAATTAACTGATCAACAACTATTTTACCTGTCACCTGGATGCAGATAAATCGACGGCTACCAGAATCATCGGTCAATAAATCACGATGATTACTAGTGGCAATAAATGAGGCATAACGGCGTAATTCTCGCACGGAAGCCTGATGCGGTTTGCGGGTGTTCACCACTGGTTTTTGCAAAATGTGCTTCAAGAAGCTCTGATGATTGGCACTGACTTGATCGAACTCATCTATATTTATCAAAGCAAAGCGGTTGAGGTACAGTTCCGCGTCACGTTTGTGACTAAAATCGATGCTATCTGTGTAGTAAGTCTGCAATTCCGACGGAAGAAGACGGAGGCAAAAGGTGGATTTGCCAGTTCCTTGCGGGCCAATCAGTAAAGGCGAAGTACTGTTGGCATGCTGCTTGTCTATCCCACGCCAATGTGCCACCATGCAAAGAAACCAACGATGGAAAAAATCTCCCCAAAGTAAATTGTCACACGGCACATTGTCCGCCAACTGCCGTATATGATCTTTCCCGTCCCACTTTGGAAGATGGGAAAGATAGTCCTCAACCGGCGAAAATAGCGGGGTTCTATCCGAGTTAACGTATCGTTTCACATCCCGATCCCATAGTTGTAACCCTTCTCCCAGCGCATTGAGCGCAATACTGTTCAATACCCTATCGGTGATGGGGCAAAAATCAAAAAAGAAAGAATTACGCTCCCGGTATTCTATTTCCATGGTCTGCGTATTGTAGCGGAACTGATATCGACGCTTCATAAATTCATCTGTCTGCACGGCTGTCACTTGTTCAGGACGAATACAAGGCTTACCGCTAAAATTACTACTAATGAGATAAACATTGTGAAAGGTCTGCCTCAACTCCAAATCCCGCTGTTTAAGATTAAGGTGCAGGAACGTATACTTCACCGCATCCTCTTCGGGAATGCCGGACTTAAAACAATGAGTAGCCAATGTCGTCAAAAACGGTTTCAGATCTTCCTCTTCTTTAAAACCGCCCTCTTCATTAATAGTGGCAAATAAAGAAGTTTCAAATAAGGTTGAAACAATCTTGCTTCGTTCATACCCCGGCAAGAGGCGCTGAAACGGATCACTTTCTGCCTGCATGGCCTCCTGGTAAGTAGTTTCCGTGGGCATTTCCACAGGCTGTTGCTGATGAATGGGAAGCGCATCGGGATTAAAATAGAGTTCCGGATCATAAGAAAAACGGCAACTTTGTTCTAATGACGGGCGTTTTAATGTGATTTTATAAAAAAGCTGCCCTTGGTACAACTTCACCGCCCACCGATAAGCGTGCGCCTGAAACATTTCCGCCTCCTCTTTTGTCTGTGGCAAAGTGCCATCTGGTCGGGAAAAAGGCACCAGAATCTTCACACTTTTTCCGCTCGCCCCAATAAAAGCAGCCAATGTTTGCGGCAATTCAGAAACAGTCCGGCGCACAGCCGCAGCCTCATCCATTCCCGCGAGACGATTTACTTCCAGCAAAACCATCCCGTTATAATTCATCATCACCTGTTCTCCGTTCACCTTTTTAAAAGAAGCCGTAAAAATCATTTTGGGCACTTTATCCATATAAACACTACGTGTTTCAGGGTCTGTATTTTGTAAATAATACCGCATAGTGGTTACTGTTCTTCCCACCCTCTCTGTTTTCATACTTTCAAGCAACAATTCAATATCCATTATTCGTTGCGTTTTTCTTTCTCTATAAGCTTTAACAAGTGTAACTTTCATCTCTTTATTTTTATAATTGAGCCCTAAAAGTAATATGATATATTCATAAAACCAAATAAAAAAAGCAATATTAAATAAATTATTTTTATCATATTTACACTAGTATATTAGTCACTTTTCCCTTGAATGCTAAGTCTTTTCTTCAAGGAAGTTAAGTAGTCCCTCAGCTGTGGGACGATGAGCCCACAACTGTAAACCCATAAGCCCATAATTGAGGGATGATAAGCCCACATATGAAGGCTTACTTAACTTCCAAGAAATAATTCATTAGTTTCCTTAACAAAACGGATTAGTAAACAAGAACTTTTCATTTCCTATTATTAGTCACTTTAAAGCAGCCGATTATGAAAGTGGACACACCGTCCGCCAAGCAATGATAGATGGGAGATGATTGTGTGAGATAAATAGCGGATATTGAATATCTCCCATTGATGAATTGCCCATTGATTGGAGGATTGAAAAGAAATCATGGGAAATGGGAGATCATAAACAGATAAAGCTTAAGTTTGCTTCTATTTGGGGCTGCACTTATCAAAATGAAAAGGTTATTATACCAGAATGAAAAGGTCTTTCAATCTTCGCAACAGACTCATTTATATATATTATACTATAATACAACACAATACGTTCACACAATTCACTTTGGCATAGAATTAGCTATATCTATTATATAAAAACTAATAGTAATAACGATGCAATGCAAAAATAAAAATTATGGGCGTAATCATAGGAATCATAATTTGCTGCATTATTGATATAGCATGCATAGGAATTGTATCTAAAGATGTTGGTTGGTTCAAAAAAAAGAAAAAGGAAAGATAATGCTCCTTCCTTTATTTTATTATCATCCGATCAATGCAAATTCGGAATATTACTTTCCGGAATTCAGCAACTCCTTTTCAATAGTTTCTTTAAAAGCCGACTTTGGCATTGCGCCTTGTGTCATCTGAGGAGCCCCCTTCATTGGGATAAACAGCAAAGATGGAATACTCCGAATACCAAAGGCCGCAGCCAGTTCTTCTTCAGCTTCTGTGTCCACCTTATATATATAGATTTTCCCGGCATATTCATCCGCCAATTCTTCCAAAATCGGAGCAATCATTTTACAAGGACCACACCACGAAGCGTAAAAGTCTACAATAGCTGGTTTATCACCTAAATATTTCCACTCATTAGGACTAGCTTCATAATTAGCAATCTTTGTAATAAAGTCTTCTTTTGTTAATGCAATTGTTTTCATTTCATTTCCTTTTTTTACGTTATTAATCTCTTTTCTGTTCTGTTTCCCTTGTCCATTGCAAGAAGAAAGGACCACTCCTGCAAATAATAATAGATAAGCAACCTTTTTCATTTTTTATTCGTTACTTTAAACATACTAAATAATCCTCCTCCTATCACAGCCCCCCAAAGTGTACTCATTAAAGGAGAAGAGGTTATGGGGCATGTTCCAGATGAACAGCCAATAAAAGACCAATATGAATAGCCTCCCAATCCACCAACAAGTACGCCCAAAAAATATAGTCCATACTTTCTCCAAAAACTTTTCCCTTTTTCCATCTTAGTTTTTATGTTACTTTTTCTTTTACTATTTCCTTCTTCTAACTGAAATTTGAAAGAATAACAATCAAAGATAGCATTTTGTTTTCCATTGGAAAATAAAATGGTAGAAATAATTTTAATGGAAAGAATGTGTGTATCAATTTTATTCCTATTTTTGTGAAAAATAAAACAGCAGAACCGAAAAGCTTTACGAGTAGGATTAGTAAACAAATTTAAAACTATGAAATTATTAACAAAAGCACTATCTTTCATTGTGATCATTCTACTATTATCCAGTTGCGCTTCCATCGTAAGCAAAAGCAAGTGGCCATTAACCGTGAATACCAATCCTAACGGAGTGAAGATCGAAATATCAGATCGAAAAGGATTCACTATTTTCCAAGGAATCAGCCCTACTACCATGTATCTCAAATCAGGTGGAGGCTTCTTCGCTAAACAATCTTACACATTAAAACTCACAATGGATGGATATGAATCAAAGATTATTCCAATAAATTGTAGTATTAATGGATGGTATTTTGGTAATATTATTTTCGGTGGGCTCATTGGACTCATTATTGTCGACCCTGCAACCGGAGCAATGTATAGACTAGATTTGGAAAATATTAATGAAACATTAGAGAAAAAAGACAACCAAATACAGGCAGCATTGGAGATAAAAGATATCAAACAGATTTCTGCTTCTATGATACAACATTTGGTAAAGATCGATCAAACAAATTGTGTGAAATAAAATAGTAATAGGCTGTTCGTTATTGGACAGCCTATTGCTTCTTATAATAACAGATTTATCTTCCCGCCGGTTTCCAGTTCAAAGTTCTATTTAAAATCTTTTCGTATAGATGTGGCAATAAGGTTCCGTACCCCGAAGTTCATAATGATTCTGATGATATTCCTCCGCTTTCCAAAAAGTGGTGGCAGGAGTGACTTTGGTCACCACCTGATATCCTTTGTCGCAGAGAATGCCGATTAACTTTTCAGCAGTCTCCCGTTGTTGAGGAGTAGTATAAAAAATCTCCGAACGATATTGATCTCCCAAGTCTGGTCCCTGACCATCTTCCTGCTCAGGATCATGAATCTCAAAAAAAAGTTTAGCTAATTCTTCATAAGTAGTCTTGGCAGGATCGAACACTATTCTTACCGCTTCAGCGTGTCCGGTATCGTGACCACAGACTTCTTCGTACGTAGGATTTTCTTTTTTACCGCCTATATATCCCGATTCCACAGAAATAGTTCCCGGAGCAGTCTTCATTAAATGTTCCACTCCCCAAAAACATCCTCCGGCAAAGATTGCAATCTCTGTTCCGGCAGCCGAAATCGTTTTATTTTCTTTCGCCTTTAATTCTTCCATATTTTCTAATTTTTCTAAATGAGTCTATGTTTGCGACAAACATACAAAATAAACAGGAATGAAACCTTTTTTGTTTTCAAATTTTATATCTTTGTCCTACAGTAATTCCATTGATTACCCACTACTAAAACCTGAAGATAATGAAACTAACCTATATTTATCATAGCTGCTATGCGATTGAAGGTGATGCTTTCACCATCATTATAGACTATTACGAGGATACCGACAAGCCGGCTGAAACGGGACTGATACATTCCCATTTACTTAACCGCCCGGGAAAACTATATGTACTTTCCTCCCACTCTCATACCGATCATTTTAATCCGGAGATTCTTACTTGGAGACAGCAAAAAGAGGATATACAATACATTTTTTCCAAAGACATTCTCGATGCAGGAAAAGCCCGAAAAGAAGATGCCATTTATTTAGACAAACTAGATACCTATCAAGGTGATCTGCTTAGCATCAAAGCGTATGGCTCCACCGACATTGGCGGTTCTTTCCTCATCCAAGCTGAAGGAAAAAGCCTCTTCCATGCGGGTGATTTAAATAATTGGCATTGGAATGAAGGATGTCCACCTGAAGAATCTCAAGGCTACGAAAATAATTATCTAAGAGAACTGGATATATTGGCCAGAGAGATTCCTCATCTAGATTTAGCCATGTTTCCCTTAGATCCCCGCTTGGGAAAAGATTACATGAGAGGAGCCGAACAGTTTATCAGCCGTATACCAACAGCCCTCTTTGCCCCCATGCACTTTGATGAATCCTATCAAAAAGCAGCAGCATTCGCTCCCTTTGCCGAGAGCAAACAATGTAAGGTATTGAAATGGACTAAAAGAGGAGAAACAATTACTTTCTAAATACAATAAATAAAAAAAATATGGAAATAAAAGGAAGATTTGAACACTTCAACTTCAATGTTCTCAATCTGGAAAAAAGTCTTGAATTTTACGACAAAGCACTTGGACTAAAAGAAGCCCGCCGCAAAGTGGCACAAGACGGCTCCTTTATATTAGTCTACTTAACAGATGGAGTCACCGGTTTTAGTTTGGAACTAACATGGATCAGAGATAGAAAGGAACCTTATAACTTAGGGGATAATGAGATTCATATCTGCTTACGTGTTCCGGGAGATTACGACGAAACACGTAAGTATCACAAAGAGATGGGTTGTGTGTGTTACGAAAACACTGATATGGGCCTTTACTTCATCAACGATCCGGATGGATATTGGATAGAAGTGCTGCCACTAAAATAGCATAAAATTCTCTCACTACAAATAAAAAAGGATGTTCAAATAACAACCACTCTTATTCTGAATATATCTTTTTCTTGTTAATTATTCTTATTAATCAAATTCACAACCACCTTTACCATTACATCTTTTTCCTCCGTTCGGCTTTCGGCAATCATTAACGTAAGAGCTACTAAGGTATTATTCTCTATCAATTTCGAGCCGTCAGATTTATACAAAATACCATTATTCTCTAAAAACCAAAGAAATAGAAAAGCGGCAATCCGTTTGTTACCATCACTAAACGAATGATTCTTTACAACTAAATACAGCAACATCGCGACTTTCTCTTCAATGCTCGGATATAAATCTTCTCCTCCAAAAGTCTGATATATAGTATTGATAGAGCTTTTAAACGATTGGTCTTTTTCATTTCCGAAAAGTCCGCCACTACCAAATTTCTTACGAAGAGTATCTATGGCTTCCATTGCATTGTCATAAGTAGCTCGAAAAGACTCTTCTGTTGAGATATTATCTATCTCCAATGCTTGATAATCATATCTATCTAATGTATCTAATGCATAAGTATAATCTTTAATAACTTCAAAAATGTCTCTCGCTTGTTTACTCGTTAAAGATTGTCTAGTTGCGATATCTGTCAAAACTTTTATTGAATCTAAAGCTTCTTGTAATTGGCTGATTTTAGCTTGTTGATTAACAACAAAACCTTTTACAAGATATTCTTTCAAAATTTTATTTGCCCAGACACGAAATCGAGTGCCTTGCTGAGACTTAACTCGATAACCAACAGATATTATTACATCAAGATTATATATCTTAACAGGTTTGTCTGAATTTGCAATGTGCAAAAAATGCACATTGCTCTTTTCTTCAAGCTCTCCTTCTTTAAAAATATTGTTAATGTGTTTGGTAATAACAGTTCGCTCTCTTCCAAATAACTCAACCATTTGGGATTGAGTTAACCAGACTGTTTCATTCTCTAATTGTACATCCAATTGAGTATTTCCATCAGATGTTTGATATATTATAATTTCACCTTTATTCATGGTTATTTAAAAACTAAGTCACAATTAATTTCCACCTTATCTATTTCTGCTCCCAGACTTTTATAAAAGTTTATGGCTGCTTCATTCCAACTTGAAACTTGCCAACGAAGTTTATTACATTTATTTTCTTTGGCAAAAAATATTACTTTATTTATTAGAGATGTTCCAAATCCTCTACCTCTATATTCTGGGCGAATATATAAATCATCCATATACAAAGATTTACCAATCCAAGTATAGTATGCAAAATAGAATGTTACAAATCCTAATATAGAACCATTTTCATCTTTAAGAGTAAAACCATTGAAGAAATCTTTTTCTTCTTTCATTTTATCTACTGTATTTATCATTTTGTCTGGAAGTTTCTCAAAAATTGCAAATTCAATAAAAAAGCTTATTAAAATTTCAAAATCTGATTCATTTATCTTTTCAATCTTTGCAGTCATAATGAAGATGATTTATATTTTATAATTTTATCTCTGGCAATGAATTTACAACTTTTTCCTTTAACGCATCTACAGCATAAATAGATGTCTCAATGTGTTTCAAGCCACCCAGTATCATCCAGATATCTTTCTTCGTATATGAATCAATAGTAGAATCGATAAAAATCAAGGGAATTGATTTTCTGTTTTATGGGAGATGTCTTTCTATGTTTTTACTTATAAGATTAGATGATTATTTATTTGTACTTGTTCTTATAATATCCAACAATTTCTCAGGTTCATTCGTCGTGATATAGTCGAGGCCTTTTTCTAAATAGAACCTAAGCTCATCCTCTGAATCTATTGTCCATACATTTGTCGATAATCCCAGAGCATGTGCTTCTTTGCTCAGATTGGCATTTGAGCGATAAGAATAAAATGAATAATCTATTCCGTTTATATTATCTTTCTTTACCTCATCTATAGTTTTATCGCCACTCAAGTATGCCGTTTTAGCACCTGGGTCTTGTTCATAAATCCGTTTCAACGCATCATAACTGAAGCTGATATAATGCACCCAACCTTGAGCTTTCATTCGATGGACCATTGCTACAACACTATCTGTTAACTCCAATGTTCTTTGAATGCCCATTTCCGAAAATTTTATCTCAAGAAATAAACTTGTTTTATTTTGTTGTTTCCCTTCAGCCAGATATTCTTCCAAAGTAGGTACCTTATCTCCAGTTGGAAGAACCACCTTTTTCAATCTTTCAGCCGTCTCTTTTTCTATAGGTAATCCACCTATAGTTGGATCATGAGACAAAATAATCACATTATCTGACGATAACCAAACATCAAACTCAGAACCTTCACACCCTATATTAATTGCATTTTGAAGTGAACGAAGCGAATTTTGTGCTACATTCTTACTTTTCCAGGCTCCTCTGTGTGCAATAACTTTATTATGCATAAATTCGTCCTTAACCAATTCAAATTCAATCAATTTTCCATTTATTTTTATATATATGGTATAACGAAACCCTGGAGTAGAAGATTTCAAAGCTATATTTTTTTTCAAACTAAGATAACCTTCTTTGCTTATAGTGAAAATTTTAGCAGTATCTGTCACCAACTTAATTTTACTCTGTTTAGTTAAGCCGTTAAACAATATTTTACCAATTACAGCCCCCTTTTTATTCATAGGAATTCTATAATTATCAAGAGTGCAATATTGTTTACTAATTTTCGTATTTGCTTGGGCAAATATTACACTTGTAGATAATACAAAAAGAGACAATAGTAAGAACAAAAAATATTTTCTTCTCATAATTAATGTTTTTTCTTATTCTTTATTTTTTATAGCTTTCACTTTCGCCGAAATTATTTTCGATAATAGTGTGTATCATATCTGCAAGATTTATGGCCTAAAAATACTAAATCTTGCAGATATAACAAATCCTTTTCGCATTTATATTACATTAATCAGAAATGTAAATAGAAATGCCATCAAAATTATTTAGGTTCTCCAAAACCACTTGATGCGAGTAAAAAACATAGTTACCAGAACTGCTATCGCGGTAATGATCACTCCTCTGAGAAATCCCAACCAGGGATTGACGGAGAAGTAAGAAAGAAGAGGGGTGATTCCCAAAAGACTAGCAACTGGCATAATCAACAAATCTCCAGCAGCATAGGCAATCATCGGGTTCTGCCCCGACATCACCAAGAACTTTGTAGAACGCACATATCCGTAAAAATCACAGAGAATGTTGAGAGCCAGCAATGCCATAAATGCCAGTCCGGAAGTTACAAAGTAATAACTATATGTGGAAGGATCTTTTTTAATTCCTCCTTCATAGGACTCAAAACAAAGTCCAAGAATCAATAGATAAGAACCAGCATAAAATAGATCTTTCCACAATTTTTGATAGTTACTCTTCGCATCCTTCAATAAATAACATCCAACAGTTAAAAAAGAAGCGGTTACAATCAAATTAGCCACTAACAATCTAGATTCCAAAAAATAGAGATTTATTATAATGAGGCCTATTGTCAATATTAGAAAAGGAACTGAAAGTCGGCGGTCACTTACTACGGGTAAAGCAACTTCTTTACTTCTACGAATCATCCATTCCATCAGGTATTCTCCGGCAATGCTACCAGGAACCACAATGAAAAGATATTTTAAATAAGAAAACTTATACATCCATGGAAAAGGAGTGAAATTGAATACGGCCTGTGCCCAGGATCCTTCTGTTCCGGCAGATAAGGAGATAGCCATAAAAACAATCAAAACAGCAATCCTTGCCCAACGATTCTTCCGGGTAAGGATATAGAGAATAGAACCAAAGACAGCCATATTGGCTAACAACAAAATAATAATGTTACTAAAACCCAGACTCCAGGTTCTCCCCTCCGCATACTTCACAGTAATCATCAGTACGAAAGCCAGTAAATACGCCAGGAGTTTAATACCTATATGTGCCCAAGCAGGCATTTTCAAAGGTATCCGCATAAACATTGGAAAAAGTAAAGCAAAAGCAAGAAGAGCCAATCCCCAGGAACGAGCATCCTGAGGAGAACTTAGCACATACGGATAAAAATGCTGAATAAAGATCGCAAAGAAAGTAAGCTGTAATCCTCTTTTAACAGCATCCCATACCAAACGGATTTGGTTTTCTCCTCTTTCAATTCTTTTCCCTATCGAAAAGGGAAAAGCAGCTCCCATGGCAAAAAGGAAAAAGGGAAAGACTAAATCGACCCATGTTAATCCCGGCAAAGCAGGATTAAATACATGACTAGGAGGTGGTTCCTGAGCATGATACATCCACGCAGGAAGAATTCCAAAAGCAATGGTTGCCGACAATACCATCGTAATAATAGCATATCCCCGAAGTGCGTCCAAAGCGTAAGCTCTTTGATTCATCTTTTTCAATTTTTAATTTATTATTTCAAAGCTCCACCATCTCTCATTCCATCTTCTACTTCTTTCCACAAATTCTTATTAATGATATGCACAATATCAAATACCATTAAACCATCAGAAGCTTTTAAGTTCATCTCAATCGCTTTTGAAAGTTTTGAAGGATCAGTATAAAACTGATCGACCAAGATCCCTCCCATGAATTTATTTTCTTTCAGAATACCTCTCAGTTTTTCACAAGAACCTTCCACACAGTACCAGATTCCAGATTGAGGCTGACTATCGGTTTCATTCCGCACGCTACGATTTTTTTTATGATACTCTTCTTTCGTAATGTCGGTATAATAATTTCCAGTAGCATACAAATCCATCAGATCTCCATAAGCATAATTTTTATAGGCAGGTGTGGCCCAATCAAAATCCTTGCTTGGATCATACTTTTTACTTGCAAAGTTCACCCCTACTTCATAATAAGAAGGATACCAAGCGCCGGTATAGGTCCCAAAAGAGATATTTTTATTCACAGACTTCACTTCTTTACGGGCAAGAGCCATAAAATCATAGATATTTTTCGTTCTCCACTCAATCCATTTCATAAAATACTTTCCACGCGCGGGATAGTCTTTTCCTTCAGCATCCTTTTTCCATTCAAAAATATCAGTAGGAAAATGAGCAATTTTCTCACCAATATATGCTTCAAACTTGCTACGGGATAAATCAGAAAAGTCAGCAGAGATACCATCATAACGTACTCTATCGAGCATTATTCCATCCAGATCAGGATATTTTCTCACTACTTCTTTAAGTATATTAAGAATATTTTTTTGAAAATCCTGATTAATAGGATTGATCATAGCAGCATATTTCTCCTTTTGTTGTGTAATAGGGATGATACCTTTATCTGGAGTATAAACCATAGAAGCCCATTCCGGATGATTGGAGTAGATAGGACCACGATCAAAATAATTATGTCCGGCAGAGAATACATTCAGTGCAGCATGCACTTCTATGCCCAATTCATGTGCTTTCTTTATAAAATGTGCCAGATAATCAAAATTGCCTCTCCTATCTCCATGCCACTCTTCCATGCGGGGAGCATAAGCACTTTCGTAAAGAACTTCTCCGGTGATGGGACGAATATCCACAATAGCATGAGTAAAACCCAATGATTTGATTTTCTTTAAATAGAAATCAATAGAATCAGGATGGCTGAAACGAGCAAAATTAGCCTCAGCATCAAACCACATTAAAGCACATTTTTCCTTTGCTCCTTTTTTCTTTGTTGCTCCATAGCTTACTAGCGCCACAGAAAAAAGCATTACTATAAAAAACGTTACCTTCTTCATTTATATTATTTGTTAGTTCATTTATTATTTTATCACTTCACTATCGCTCTAAAGGGAGAGGCTGGCAAACCCGCATTATTATAAAAATTACCTTCTATATAATTATGGAAACAGTAACGAACTTCTGTAGGGACAGGTACGTCATTATTCCATACCTTCACGGCAGATGATCCGTTAATAATCTCCGCATGTGCCGGAAGAAACTTTCCATCTGTTCCAGCAATCTCAAAGCCTTTCAATTCTTCATTCTCTGGTGTCAAGCCATCTTCTCCATAGTCAAACTGAATTTCTACAACCTTATCTTTCAAACTACAATGATTATAAATAGGACCACTATAGGCTATACCTTCTACACCATAAGTTTTGGCCAAAGCCCAATAAGCCAATCGTTGCCCCACTTTTATTTTATAAGGTGGATGAATAAACTTCTCACTCCCTGCATCGGTTGTAGTCACCATTCCCACATTAGGAACTTCTTTCATCAGCTCTAACTGACATTGCCTGAACCATGCCCAATCCAGTTCATCCTTCCCTCCAGATTGCCAAGGAGCGATCTGTACATAATAGAAAGGAAGATCGGGTGAGCGGAAAAAAGCTCTCCATTGAGATACCAAAGCGGGAAATAGTTTTTTATACAAAACAGGATTGTCACTATTCGCTTCTCCCTGATACCAAACAACTCCTTTCACAGGAAAACCTTCCAAAGGTTTCACCATGGCATTGTGCAATAAGGTAGGCGTACCATTAGGATAGCCAAACTCTTTATTATTCAGCACAGACAGGTCTACTTCGGGAAAACGGGAAAGGGTTTCTTTATCCATCCATGCCTCTATTTTTGAAGCACTCCAAGAACAATGAATCAGACCAACAGGTATTCCCAGTGTTTTTTGGAGTTGCTCACCAAAAAAATAAGCAGTAGCACTGAAAACAGATACTTCCTTCGGGGAACTCTCTGACCAATGTCCTTCTACATCTTCCTTAGGAGTGGTACTCCAATCATTCTTTACCGTAAATAAGCGTAGCGGGCGATGAGAATCCGCAGCAACAATATAAGATTGTGAACCTAGAACAGGCTGTCCACGAAAGCCCTTCACAGGCATCTCCATATTTGACTGACCTGAACAAAACCAAACTTCCCCAATAAGAATATTTTTCAGCACTAATACTTCCCCGTCAGATATAGATATATTATAAGGACCTCCGGCAGAAGGCGTACGAATGATAGCTTTCCACTCTCCCACTCTGTTACTTTTGGTTATAATTTTAGTCTTCTCCCAAGAGATACTCAAAGATACATTCTTTCCGGCAGTTGCTTTTCCATGGATATGCACGTCCGATTGTTGTTGCATTACCATATTATCCCCAAAGATAGAAGGTAAAATAACCTTTGCTTGTAATGATGGAAAAACAAACAGGAATGTATATAGTATGATTTTTAAAGTCTTTTTCATTTTATCAATTAAAATATGTATTCTTTTAAAAGGTACTGTTATTATGAATTTATACTTTGAAATTATCTTTTATAGGTCATAAAAAAGCTCGTTCCACTTAGTGTTCTGATATAGGTACTAAATTTATTTTCTTTTTCATCCAATTCTATTATCCGGGCTCCTCTTTCAAGTATTTCCTTATATGCGGAATTATAGCCAGTCTTTCGTCCATAAGCCAAACAGATTTTAGCAAGTATCCCTGCGAAATCATTATTATGATCATGCCCAACAAACACACCTGAAATATCCCCCATTTCTATGAATGAAGTAAATAAGCCACTATTATAAAACGGAGAGCAAACCTGCTCTGTTTTATTTCCGATTGTTGCTTGTTGATTACGGATATATTCATACTCTGGTAGCGGAATATGGAAAAATGCAACAGAAGGAAGTGGAGCTCCATTTTTCCGGGTATATTTTGCACTTGTTGAGCGATACCACTGAATCTGGCTATTCTTTATCCAATCATAACTCCCCCAAATAGAATCTTTAGGATAAGAATGAGAATCAAACAAGTATAATATCCACTTATCCGATCTCCCATCGTATGACTTTATAGGTAATGCACAATTTCCTATGCCATCAGTGACACCATCATCACTATAAGTAAGGTTATAAGGGCTGGTTTGAATAACCTTTAGAGCCTCTTTTTTAGTTATGTCAGTCTCTGTATCATGGTTACCAAACGCCACAGCAAAAGGAACTTTTAAATCATTCAGTGGTTGTATAATATCTTTCCAACTCTCAACGGCTTTTCCTGCGACAACAACATCTCCGGTAAAAACCACAAGATCGGGCTTTTCTATCTTTAGCATCTCTTTTATTAGACAAAGAGTGCTGTCATTACCTTTCTTGTATTCAGGAGAATTGACCCAATGCAAATCCGTAAACTGCACAATTTTAAATTTATGATTAGTAAATTTTAAAATTGGTTTGGCTGCCAAAGGTAAAGCAACGCAAACAACCAATAACAAACAGCACAATAACTGTTTATAACTCTGTTTTATTAAATATATATTTTCTTTCATCAGATTGAAGGACAAACATCCTATTTTATTTATTTAGTTGTAGTACTAAGATATTTATCTATGCCGTTTTTTAAATAAGGCCAATACACATACTTCTTTACATGAATAATATCGAACAAGAAATAACCATCCCCTGAATTGATGCAAGCATCAACTGTATTAGTAACGGCAGTAGTCACATCTGTCCCGGCTGGGACGCTCCAGTTACCTACATCAGGGCCTCCTGCAAACTTTGTATCTCCCATTAAAAGTGCTTTTGCATTTTTACAAAATCCTTGCACATTCCATTCACCACTTCCATAGATCTGATCAGCAGCAGCATAAGCGCCAATTAACATAAAGTCAAAATGATCTGCATACCCATAATTTTTATAATCAGCAGTGGCCCATTGAGGAAACTTAGCAGCTGTATCGAATTTAGGACTTGCCCAATTCACTCCCGAGTCATAGTAAGTGGAATACCATCCGCCTACATATACACCAAATTGAATCTTAGAATTAACTGATTTAACTGTAGTCCGAGCTTTAACAACAAAGTCATGAATGTTTTTTGCACGAAATTCCAACCATTTCTTAAAATATTTGGGAAGAGTGGGAGGAAGAGAATAAGCCTCTGTTCCAGAAACTACCACATTATTGGGAAAGTTTGTTACCTTCTCACCAATATATTGCTCAAATTTCAGTTTGGTATAATCAGAGAAATCACTGGTTAAATCATCGAAACGGCAACGATCGAGAAAGATACCATCTACATTATATTTTGCCAAATCACCCAATAAAGTAAGAATAAAGTTCTGTACATCCTCATTCACCGGATTCAGAAACTTGGTAGTATACGTATCGTCCGACACATCCATAACATTAACAAGCCCTGTAGTGAGATTCAATGTTGTGCCCCATTCTTTCTTTGACGAATCACGGAAGAGCAGACCTTGAGAATCACCTAAACCATAAAGATATCTATTTCCTCCTACAAAAGTATTAATAGCAGCATGAACTTTTAGTCCTAACTCGTGACCAATATCTATAAATGCCTGAAGATAATCCCAACTTGCCGTACGTTCATAAAACTTATATTGATTTCCTTCCCATACATCAAGTTTCTTCACCTGATCTACCACACTGGTTTTAAAGAGTACATCTCCCATAGTAGGACGTACATCAACAACAATATCTGTAAAACCCGTATCCTTCACCTTGGTCAGATCTCTACGGATATTATCCTGACTATTTGCATAATCAGGGAAGTTTGCTGCAGCATCAATCCAAATGTAGCGAGGCTTAATTGCTGTATCTGAAACATTAGTTGAATCCGGCCATTCCCATTCTGGTATTTCTGTTTTGTTACCACAGCTAAAAAACAGAGGTAGCACTAATGTACCCAAACATAAAATAGATAGATCTAATAATTTTGTCATACTTTATATATTAAGTCAGTCATCACTTAAGAGAAACAGCAGTAACTACTGGACGCTGATTACCATCACTTGGTTTAATTGTTTCTTTCCCATTAATTAACATACATGAAGAACCGCCTCCATCTAAGTTTAAAGCTTCTACACAGCCAAAACTCTGAAAAATCTTAGCTTCCTCATCAAGAGTAAAGCCAACAACACCTGGAGTCATATTACGTCCTTCACAAACAAAAAAGATCATCAAACCGCTTTTAGTAATACCTATAGCTGTCCGAGGATTGTTAGACTCTGGTCCGATACCACTATCACTATCAAATAATTCTTCTATATACGAATTTACATATTCACCGTCTTTTATTAAAACAGGACCAGCACCAATAGCCGTTTTAGCTTCCCATACTGTACCATCTTCAGGAAAACCAGCCGATGGCATTTGCAGAGGAGATGCACCTGATTTATTTTTTGCAGGTAAAGGATAAGAATAAGTTACATCATTATTAGTATAAATCCAATTAACCTTATAACTGCCGTCGTTCATTAAACCAAACACACCACGGGTAGGATAATAAAGCACTGTAGCATCCGATCGATATTCAATCTGGTTATTCGGGCTGATTATTTTTCCATCCCGGCACAACATACTCAAAGAACTTCCATCCCAGAAATATCCACCATTTATAATAATAGAGGACTTTTCTACACTATAAAATTCAGAAGGTGTTTTAGTTCCTTTAGCCTCACCAAGCACACTAAAAGTTGCCTTTGCCATATCAGCTACAGCAATATAAGCTATCGCTTTTTTTCCTTCTAACTGATCGGGTGATTTATATACCTGCAAATAGTCGGGTAACGTACCAAGATCACTCACTCTTGTCCACCCTAAAGCTACAATATCGGCATTAGGATCTTCATCAGTGCTCGTATCCCATGGCCATTCAGGTATACTTTTATCATCATTCTCACAAGCCAAAAACAGCGGAATGCAAAAAAATGCGATTATAAAAGAAACAAATAATGTTTTTTTCATATCTTTTCTCTCTATTATTAAAAAGTGTATCAAAGGATCTATATTTCTGTAAGCAGATAGTACAAATCCTTTGATTTTAAAGGCTATTTATCAATACAATCAAATTCATAACATCCTACAACCCTGTTTGTATTATCAATATAATACAAATTGAGTTTATAGCCATCAGAAGAAGGATATAACAAAACATCACCTGTTCTGGAATCACCTGGAGCTGAACCACCGTCAAAAGATGTAACTGAAGAGTTCTTGAATGCCAGCGCTTGGCTATTGTCTACTGCAGCATTAGTAAACATTGAAGTACTAGTTACATCGTACATATAAATACCTGATGGCATTCCCCACATTGGAAAATATGCTACACTATAAAGTACCATATAACGAGCACTATTAAATTCTTTAACATCCAAGATACCATTACCCATACCCCAACCGCTACCATCACTCTGTCCGGTTAAATAAGATACTGGTGAATTCGTGTTACTATTCACAAAATAAACATTATCATTTCCACCATCATAATGTCCTAAGAAATATCCATCTGATATATTTGTGCTACGATAAGCTAACTTCGGAGTGTTATCAATTCCTCCCCACGCACTAACCCCATTAGCAGTAACAACTTCTGGTTGACCTATAACTCCACCGCTAACAATCCAACGAACAAAACTACTCGAGCTAGAAACTCCGGAAATGCCTTCACAAGTGGCAACAATAATTGCATTTCCATCCAGATCTCCTTGTATCGAGACTTTCGATCCAATTGGGTATCCAGAAGTATTTGCGTATGAGTAAAATAATGTAGGAGAAGCTGTTGCAGACTTTGTTTTATAAACTTTAAAGTTTTCACCTGAATTAGCATGGTTGCAAATAAGCATCGTTCCATGCACATCACTAGCAACACATCCAGCAGCGCTGGCAGAGCCTAAAGTAATGTTTCCCTGTTTAGCGCCCGTTGTCTTATTCAAATAAATTGGAGTGCTTCCATCTCCAAAATTGAGAACTAAACTATTACCTATAACAGCTAGTGAAGGAGCAGTATTAACAGATACTGCAGGAAAACCTAATGTTGAAACATCAAGAGCATAAAGACTAACCTGACTGCCTGAACGGAAACCAAATCCAATCTTAAGAGGAATTTCTTTCTGGACTGTATATACTTTCTTTGAAGTTCCATTATGGGCCATAACTGTGAATTCAACCGGATTATTATAATTAATAGGTGTTACGGCCGGATCTGGAGAAATTGTAGCATGGGCAGACAAAGTATAGTTGACCAAGCAAGAAGATAAATCATCTAAACTAATAATTGAAATTGTTTGCTTATCCTGATCAATAATACCAGTCAGAGCGGGATCAGTTATAGAGAAGGCTAATAAGCTACATGCGTCAGATTTAGTTCTTTCTCCTCTTATTGAAATCTTCCTTTTCCCGCCATCAGGATCTGCCAAAGTAAAGTAATTATCCTTTGTAAGATCAAGAATACCCAAAATAGGTTGAATTGAATAATTGTTAGTTAAATTAGCTTCAACTTTCATTGCCGACATATATTCTGTAGTCTCATTATCACTGCTTTCGGGATAAAACCAAGGAATTGGTATCACGTATGCATCAGCAGATGCATCACTAATTGTATACTCTACAGCTGTTTTTTCGGCATAATCACCAGTAGTAAACTTTACGACAAGACGAGTAATCCCCTGATCCTTAGACGTAGAAAGGACGTATTCAGGATCTTGACAACCAGCTAACACCGTTAAAGATACAGCAAGAAAATATAATATATTCTTTTTCATAATCATATTTAAATTTAATGTTTTATCTCCATTCAGCATACTGTACTATTTCAGTATTATTATTTAATTCATCAGTAGGCAAAGGAATCTGATACATTTTGGTTGGGAAATTACGATTTTGCTTATCACAATCAACATAAGTGTACTTAAATGATTCGTCTGCATTTTTCTCTATCTTTAAGCCATGAACACGAATACCTGTAAATGCTGTATCTGCAAGTTTCCAGCGTCTCATGTCCCAGTAGTAAAGTCCTTCATAAGCCAATTCAACTTTTCGTTCCTGACGAATAGCAGCCATAAGTTCATCCCCACTTTTGTCTGTGTATGGAAGGCTTACACGATCACGAATTTCACGTACTGCATCATTGGCATTTGCAGGATTATTCAATTTGTAACAAGCCTCAGCATAATTAAGTAAGACTTCTGCATAACGGAATGCAATCCATGGTTGCGTACTTGCAGTAAGAGTTGTAAAATCATGAGTTTCATCAACTAACTTTTTTAAATAATAACCGGTAGTTGTACGTCCTGCAGGAACAGCGTCATCTTTCCAAGTACACCAACCATCCGTACCTCCCACATAGGGCTCAATCGTACGACCTTTCCATGTTGCACCGTTGTAGAGCACAGTGGCCTGAAATCTCGGTTCCAGATCCGCATATGGAGGAATTTCCGAAGTTCCTGTTTCGGTGTGCCAAGTTGACCAATCAGGGAATCCTCCTGTTGCCAATTCAAACGATTCAACCATCTCCTGAGTAGGTGTTCCATAACCGCCGCTCATATTATTTCCTTTATCTCCTCCAGGAGAAAAGTAATTATCAAAGCTATGAGTCACACCACTTCTATCATAAGTATATTGAAAGATCGTTTCTTTACTATTACTTTTAAAAGCATCGGCATAATTAGATTCCAGAGCATACCCCATCTTCATCACTTTTTCTGCTGCACTTTTTGCAACATCCCATCTCTCGGCATACAACATAGCACGCGAAAGCAAAGCATAAGATGCACCACTGGTTAAACGACCGTTGGGGGTAGTGCTTGCCGGAAGATATTCACCAGCATATTCCAAGTCCTTTTCTACAAAATCCCATCCTTCTTCTTCAGTGCTTAAAGCTTTGTTTTTTTGAATTTGAGTAAGATCTTCATCATAGATAATTACCTGTTTATAGCGTTTTACTAAGTCAAAGTATAGTAAACCACGAAAGAAGCGCATTTCAGCTTCCAAACGATTAGTATCGTCTTCACTAAACGTTCCGTATTTCTTAAGATTATATATGCCCTCATTTACCCGACGAACATCCTCATAAACGGTAGACCAGTTGCCCAAATAAACAGAAACGTAATTGGCTGTCAAAACACTCCCTCCATAAGCCAGTTCATTAGGTATATACATATGGGCATTGTAAGTCATCGACCCATACTTAAAAAGATCGGTAAGACCTTCCGTTTTC
This sequence comes from Bacteroidales bacterium, assembly GCA_015654535.1. Taxonomy (GTDB): domain Bacteria; phylum Bacteroidota; class Bacteroidia; order Bacteroidales; family Bacteroidaceae; genus Bacteroides. Next base: position 26,044 of record JAATGU010000043.1, on the reverse strand, counting down.
CCTGCAGAACATTGTCCATCACTAAAGTTTCCGAAATAATTAATGTAATGATAAAAATCATTAATGGCTAACTCTGCATATTCAACTTTGCTCCATGTTAGTTTATTGGAGACTTTATCTGTCGGAGTCATATCCAGATATTCATTGCAAGCTGTAAAGCTCAGTGAAGCCCCCAACAATAGAGCAGTTATTATTTTTGTTTTCATACAATTCATTTTTATTAGGTTAGAATGTAAGTGTAATACCCCCCATAAAAGTTTTTTGCTGCGGATAATATCCGTTGTTTACTCCTGGAGATTCAGGATCTATACCACTAGGAAGCCCACTAATAGTAAAGATATTAGATCCTTCAACAAATAGTCTCAAATTTTCAGCTCCCATCCTTTTTACTATATTTTGAGGAATAGTATAGCCCAGTTGTGCTGATTTCAAACGAATGTATTTTCCATCACGGAACCAAAAAGTTGAAGCCAGGCCGTTATCACCACCATGACTTGCAGAGCCTAAAGTTATACGAGGGAAAGTACCGTTCGGATTCTCTATACTATAAGCATTTTGAACCAAAAAGAGTGGAGAATTTGCTCCTTCTTTAAAGGTTTGCGTCCAAATGGTGTTATCGTCATACCCATTATAGTAAGTTCCGGTAAGCGATACATCAAATAATGCACCGCCTGTAAACTGAGCATTCACATCGAAACCATTCCATTGAGCATTCAGATTTATTCCGAATGTCAACTCTGGTGTATTGCTTCGTCCTATTCGCCCACGATCTTGGCTATCAATTTTACCATCACCATTAATATCTTTGTACTTAATATCGCCTAAATTTGGCCGACTGCCATACCATGCTGAATTATCAATTTCTTCTTCTGAACGAAATAACCCTTCTGCAGTCCATCCAGAAATCGCATTTATTCTCGTTCCAGTTACCTTTTGTATTTCAGGTGAATTAGCCTCATCAGGATAACGTAACCAACGATTTCTTGCATAAGTAATATTAGTGCTAATCCCATAAGCAAATGGTTTTCCACCCAACGTAAACTTATGATGATGCTTCAAAAGGACTTCAAAACCTTTCGCATCTGTTTTACTATAATTGGCATAAGTAGGATAGTACTTTCCCATTGAAGGCGGATAGCCACTACCCATAAGTTGTAGTATATCATAAGTATAATTATAAAATGCATCGAACTCCATCCCGAACAAACCATTCCACATAGATAAATCATACCCGATGTTATAAGAAAGTGTTTTCTCCCATGTTAGGTTAGGATTAGCGATAACACTGGTATAAAGCGCATCTTGCATTGCCCCATTCAAAGAGACTTTATTATCATAACTATAAGTACTTAAAAAAGAATATTCAGAAACACCATTGTTACCAAGCAAACCTGCAGAAGCACGGACTTTTAAGTCATCAATAAATGTAAGATCAGACATAAAATCTTCTTTCGAAATTCTCCATGCTACAGATCCAGATGGGAACAAGCCCCAACGCTTACCACTTACATTACCCGCAAAAACATAAGAGCCATCATAACGTCCTGTAACTTCGGCCAAGTATTTACTATCATAATCGTATTTTAGACGGAATACATAACCCAGCACACGCGATGCATTACTATTTCCACCTATAGGATCATCATCTGCAACACCTAGCCCTAATTCAGGAAGTTCCGCAAAACTAATATTCTTTGCATAAGCAGAAAGTGAATTAGACTTGTTATCACGTATTTCAACCAATCCCATTAAATCAATATTGTGTTTTCCAAATGAGTTGATATAATTAAGACTCCCCTGACCCACTAACTGTTCGGAAGTAACTTGACCTTCGCCCAACGTAATAGAAGATTTTGAACGTGGATCTTGTGTGAGTGTATATCCTAATTTGCTTGTTGAATCAGGTAATTTAATTGCGTTAACTTGATAAGGCGTATTTAAGTTTTTATTATAAGATGTGCTATAATCATAGGCACCAGTCGCCTTCAAACTCAAGCCTTTTACCCAAGGTACATTATACTGTAATGTAAAGTTAGTCTGAAGATCAACGCTCCGTGTTTTTTTGTATCCGGACTCATAGATAGCAGCCAAAGGACTTTGAGCCAATCCAGTATTTCGTGCAGGAGTCGCCGTATAATAACCGTTGTATTTTTCCGGAAGATAGGGATGCATAGCAATCGTTTGATGTGCAATAGATAACCAACCCTGTTCTCCTAAGTCCGAATTGGCATCCGTACCTCCGGAAGCAAACCCAGGGGTCTGACGGCGTCCGACATTTCCTGCCACTCCAAGAGTAACTTTCAGATTTCTTGCAATATCAGCGTCAATATTAGTACGTAAATTATATCGACGATAAGTAAATTCATCAATATTGCCTGTCTGTCCCAAATATCCTAAAGAAGCAAAATATCGCATCTGCTCAGTACCACCTTGAATAGTTACGTTATGTTTCTGATTCGTACCCGTGCCGAAAACCTTATCTATGTAATCTACATTATCCCATCCATCCGTAGGATCACCATTCTGCATTTTTGCAATATCGTCCTGTGTAAATATTGGTACATACTGATCTTTACTACTAATGCTTCCACTAGCCAATTTATCCATCATATCAGCCATGTTATAATAATACGCAAACTGCGGGCCATTCATAAATTTAGGAAAATTAGCATTCATTGAAACGCCGTATGAGCCATCGTATGTAATTTTCGATTTACCTTCTTTACCTTTTTTAGTAGTTACAATAATGACACCTCCGGAAGCTTTCAATCCGTATACAGCAGCTGCCGCACCATCTTTCAAAACAGAAACACTTTCAATATCATTAGGATCAATATCATTAATAGAACGTGGCATACCATCTACAATATAAACGGCAGAAATTCTAGATCCCCGTATAGTAAGTGTAGCTTGATCTAAGCCAGGCTCACCCGATTCCTGAACAGAAGCAATGCCAGGTAGACGCCCTCCTAACATACTAGAAATATTAGTTGATGGAGATTTTAGTAATTCATCCCCTCTAATTTGTGATACTGAACCAGTCAATGAAGATTTTTTCTGAGTGCCATACCCTACAACAATAACTTCATCTGTTGTTTTTGCATTGTCTTTTAGAATTACTTTCAAAGATGTTCTTCCTTTTAATGCTACTTCTTGCTTATCAAAGCCAATAAAGGAAAAAACCAATGTTACATTTGCATTAGGCATCTTCAATAGATACTTTCCATCTATATCTGTGATTGTTCCATTTGTAGTGCCTTTAACAGCTACAGAAGCTCCGACCAAGGGCTCATTCTGAGAGTCAAAGACAGTACCGGTAACACTCACTTGAGCGTGCATACTCATTAAAAATAACGAGCATACAAAAGAAGCCAACAGCCTCTCTCCCCATTTCACTTTTCTTTTCATTTTAATCAATTTTTAAGGTAAATAAAAATATTATTATCTTCAATTTAGGTTTTCATATTAGGAGATGTTCTCGGTAACGTTCGTACAAGTGTCCGGCTTGTAGATAAGTGGAATTAGGACTCATAAAATGAGAGAACTCAAATGTTATGGCTTTTTCCATACCGGCCTTCCGTGCAGCTTCTAGTTTTAGCAAAAGTTTTTCCCACTTTATAGGGAGAAAACGAATGGGCATATCCCGATCAAAAGATTCGATATTTGTCCAACATTTCATATTATATCTACCTGCTAGCTTCTTATTGACCACCAGATAATCATATAATTCATGATAATCCACCTGACCGTCCTGAAACGCCAAGATATCTACCGCACCTTGCACATTATTCAGAATTTCAGCCCACTCTTCTTCGTGCTCTTTAACAGAAAGAGCTTTATCTCCAGCCATTACTTGATCCGTTTTCACTCCATGAATATAAGGAGAAACAAGTGTTGTTAAATTGCCCGATACTTCTTTTGCATGCTTTCCCACTTGAGCATAGATTTTAGACATGTTCTTTGTGCGGCGACTAATCTCCTGTGAAAGATACCAGCCTTGAAAGGATTTATGATGTCCATACTTTTTCCATACTTCATCTATGAGGTGCATGTTCAGATCAATTTCTTTTTGAAATTGTCCTTCTATCCAGTACTTTCCGGAGTCATACATTCCAAAATAAAAAGCCATGACATACTTATCGGCTAAAGTCAGGAACATCTCTACAAGATCAACGGGAGGATAATATACATCTTCATCTTTAAGAATTGATTCAAAGGGAGCGGCAATCCACCGACCCAATCCAGAACGAATCATCACCACTGTGTTGATTCCCATTTTCTTCATAGCGAGGAAATCTTTATCCCAGTCTTTTACTCCCCAGTTCTGATGAGGAATATCCCAACTGATTTCATCTAAAAAGGTAGCATGAATAGGCATCCCTTTCATCACATTTGGAGTGACAAAAGAGTCTTTAACAGTGGCATCAAAAGCTGACCGAGTAGACTCAATCATTTTGTGAGAAGCAAATAGCTTCTGACCTACCATCAAAGAAGATGCAGCCAACACTCCTTTTAAAAAATTTCTACGTTGATTGATCATTAGATTCAATATTAAATTTATTCTTTCATTATTGGATTAACAATTAAAACATTCCTCACTCCAATTGCTCAAGTACCTGCCAGCATTGATAAAGTCCGCGTGGGACATGAAAACAGCCCTTCCATTTGCCTCCTTTGAGGGAAAGAAGAACTTCTCCTCGACGATTAAGATAGCCGTACCATTCTGGATATTCCTCGTCTTTGAAATGAGACCATACATAATCGTGAACTTTTTCAAACCATTCCAAACATTCTTTTGATCCAGTTAACTGATATGCTTTAAGCAACGAAATCATGGTTTCAATATGCACCCACCAAAGTTTCTGATCCCATTCAAGTTGCTGAGTAGGTCGTCCTAGTCGATCCATAAAGTAATAGATTCCACCGAATTCTTTGTCCCAACCGTAGTTGAGCATGGTTAGTGTGATATCCTTTGCTTTCTCTATCAAGTCAGGACGATTCAGGCGTTTCCCCAAGTCCATAATAAACCACATAGCTTCAATGGAATGCCCGGGATTTACTAAACGTCCATCAAAAGTATCAGAGAGTTTTCCATCTGTAGTTACGTTTTCAATGATAATGCCTCCTAATTCGGGACGGTAAAAGACTTCCATCACTTCGTGGATACATGTATCAATCGTTTTATTCAGAAATTCTTTATCCAATAATGGTTCTATTTCCAATGCAAGATTGCATAGAATCATTGGCAAAGCAAAGTTCTTCAAATCACGGGTTCCCGGATGTACCTTGTTCCATATTCCTTTGGGATTGTCTACCTTGGAAAGAATGATATCAAAGGTTTTTTTTGCAATCTCTGCATATTCATCATTCCCGGCAGCCAGACTAAGTTGTCCAAAAGCCATTGTGGCAAAGGTATAGGAAAATATGTTGTAGGGTTCAATCAATGGTTTCCCTTCCCGATCGAGTGAAAAGTACCAGTTATAATTACCATCATGGCCATATTTTTTCAGGAACTCTCCTCCTTGCACAGCACAATCCAACCATTCTTGTTTCTTCTCTACTTTATTGTAAAGCATGGAAAACATCCAGACCTCACGCCCTTGAAGCCAGATAAACTTGTCGGTATCAAAAACAGAACCATCTCTGTCCAGACAACTAAAATAACCTCCAAACTCTTTATCTTGTGAGTTATCAAGCCAGAAAGGAAGAACACTATTTAAGAGTTCATCTTTGTATTGTTTTGCTAATTTTTTAAAATCCATAATACAGTTTTTATATGTTCTTTATTTAAAGTTTTTAGTTAATCTCGCTAATATTTATAATTAAGCGTACATCTTACCGCAATAAGGTCTACAGTATTTATAAAAAAGTATACAGAATATCTTATTTAAGTTTACTCTTAAATAAAAACATTACTTGAAATATGATCCTATTTATCCCACATCTTTTCAATCTCCTCCAAAGATTTACCAGTTGTTTCAGGCACTAATTTCCAAATGATCAGAATATAAGGCACACACATCGCAGCAAAAAGAATAAATGTTCCTGCCGGAGTAAGATTTTCGAGCATCCAAGGAGTGAGCTGACCGATAAGAAACGTTCCTATCCACAAGGAAAATCCTGCAATGGACATAGCCAGTCCGCGGACTTTAATAGGATACATTTCGGAGAGTAACACCCAGATTACCGCACAGATGGAAACAGCACAACAGAAGATGTATGCCAAGAAGCAGACAAGAAGAAAGACATTTGAAATACCTAACGCTTCTCCTTTGATAAAATAAAAGGCAATGAAAAACAAAGTAAGTATCATACCGGATACTCCATAGTAGACCAGTTTCTTACGTCCCACCTTGTCAATAATAGCCATAGCCAGTACGGTAGTCAGCATATTCACCACACCCACCAATACCTGATAAAATAATGAGTCACCACCTGAAAGTCCACTACTTTCAAAGATTGTTGGTCCGTAATAAAGTACTGCGTTAACTCCCATAAACTGTCCTAGAATAGCAATAGCTACTCCAATAAGTATTGCTTTAAAGATTCCCGGTTTCAGAATCAATCTCCATTCCGATTTTGTTTCTGACTGGGATGCTTGCCTAGTTTCATTTAATTCAAACTGCACATCTTCTTTATTTCCATAAATACGTTGCAGAATACGTTGAGCTGGTGATTCTTTTTTCTTAAGGATTAACCAGCGTGGACTTTCAGGTATAAAAAATATTATCAGAAAAAAAAGCAACGCAGGAAGAGATTCCATGCCCAACATACCCCTCCACGCTTCTGTATGGAAAATCTTCAGCAATGCCGGATGAGAAAGATTTGCTGCTCCGTCAAGAGAATATTGTAATAGCCAATAGTTTACTAGATAAGCACCTAAAAAACCAACAGTAACGGCTAACTGATAAAGTGAAACGAGCCTGCCTCTATATTTAGAGACAGAAACTTCGGATATATAAAGAGGAGAAATAATAGAAACCACTCCTATGCCTACTCCACCAATAATTCGGTAAAGCACTAACTGATGAAAGTTAACAGAAATAGCGCAGCCAATACCCGAAATAGAAAAAAGAATGGCTGATAAAATCATGGTTTTTTTTCTTCCGAAATGGTCACTCAAAACACCCGCACAAAGTACGCCAGCAATAGAGCCTACCAATGCACAGCCTACAAACCATCCCTGTTGAATGGAGTCGAGAGAAAAAAGAGAAGTAACTGGGGCTATTGTACCCGAAATTACCGCCGTATCATAGCCAAAAAGGAATCCTCCCAAAGCAGCTACAACCGACAGAAAAATAACATAGCCAAGATTCACTGTTGATTTCATCATGTTTTATTATATTCCAAAGTATTCTTTATAACGATCGTAAAGATGTCCTGCCTGAGCGTAAGCCGACTGCGGGCTCATAAAATGAGAGAATTCAAAGGTAATGCCTTTATCATATCCGGCACGTTTAGCAGCTTCCAGTTTCAAACGGAGTTTATCAAACTTGATAGGAAAAAACTTAATAGGCATGTCGCGATCGAAAGACTCTGCATTGGTCCAGCACTGCATGTGATACCTGTCGGCCAGCTTTTTATTCACAGCAAAAAAAGCATCCAATTCATCATAATCTATGTGACCATCCTGAAAAGCACAAGCATCAACCACATCATGGATTCCATCAAAGATTTCATTCCATTCTTTTTCATGTTGCTCCACAGACACTGCATCCGCTTTACTTAATCCAGAGCCATTAGCCATCACCGCCTTCTTTCCATCAATCCAAGGAGAAATGAAAGTAGGCAATCCGCCCGAAACATCCTTGCATTGTTTGCCCATATCGCGGAAAGCACCAATCGCCCCTTTGGTGGCCCGGCTAATTTCTCCACTAATATACCATCCACCAAAGCTCTTATATTTGGAACCGTACTTGCGCCACACTTCATCAATCACATATTTGTTATCTTCTACTTCCCAAGACATATCGCCCGTATCCCAATAACGGCCAGAATCATACAACCCAAAGTAGAACTTCATTCCATATCTCTCAGCTAAGCGAAGATACATATCCAGTAGATCAACGGATGGCATGTAGCATCCTTTTTTCTTAAGTAAGTATTCCGAAGGGTAAGTCACAAATTTTCGGTAACCGGAACGAATCATTATAACTGTATCGATACCCATACTTTTCATATAGCGGAAATCCAAGTCCCATTCCTTCTCGCCCCAATTTTGGTGAGGAATATCGTGTGATATTTCATCGAGAAATGTACCAGTAATTTTAAGAGCATTACTTTTAGGTACAATCAATTTGCTTTCGATGGAACCGTTTGGTTTCAATTCTCCTATCCGACCAATGCTTTCTTCTTCTTTAAATCCCATAAGGGAAGGAATCACCATTGCGGAAGCTCCAGCAAAAGCTGCTTTTTTTAGGAAATCTCTACGTTCTTTTCTTTCCATATTTATGTTGTTTTCATCTAAAGTTATTTATAATTTCCTCTCAAGTCAACCTCTTTTTTATTAAAAGGATCAAGTAAGCGATCAATAAGTACTGCCATTTCTCCACGTTTTATTTCTTTATTCAAGTCAAATCCTTTCATTCCGTAATCGGCATAGGCTTTTCGAGCTAAAGAAACCAACTCTCCACTAAAAGAGATCTTTTCATCCTTAGCTATCTGTTGAATTAGGTTCAATGCCTCCTGCAAGGTAATTGTTTCTTTATTTCTATCATAAACCGCGGATGGATAAACATCTTTCAATCCATCTAATTCAGAAGTGAGCAATAAGGTATCTGCCCTTAACCAAGTTTGATTAGCCCACTCCACATTCTTCCCTATTCCTTTTAGTATCCCAGTAGAACCAATCCTCTGGTAAGGCTTAAACAATGGGCTGCCTATTTCCACATCCAAATAGGGAAGCAAATAACCTCCTGCATCAAGAATTACATTCTGCACTTTGCGAACAGAGATATCCCGCACCTTTTTATGTTCTTTCACTGCCAAAGCAGCCAAAGCTCCTGCAGCCTGACCAATTTGCAACACTACTGGCTGCAAACGAGTAGTACCATTGGCCAAATTAGAGACAGAAATAGATTTCTCTGCTACCACAAGATCGTCTACTTCCTTTGGGATTAGTGTACCTAAAGGTAGTCCAAAGGAAGGGATCGGATAAAAATAAAGGTTAGGTAATTCATCATATCCATGATAACGGGTATGATGGTGGTCTACCGGATAATCTCCAACAGCAATACAAGTTCTATATAATTTCTCCGGTTGACTATAAGGTTTAGTTATGTGATTTAATGTAAAACGAACTTCGCCATGAATGCGCCTCGACTCACGATAATAAGGGATAAAAGGAAGCCTGTCTACAGTAGGATATTCATCATCTGCCAACCCTAATGTATTTAATCCTAACTCTTTTTGCATAAAATAAAGAAAGCACATAGTATAACTTTTAGCATATTTCAAAGCCGCCATACGTTCAGAGGAAGTCATTTCGATAAGGTTAAGATAGTAATCGTTTCCCTCTATCGGCCAGTTAATCATATATTTATTGTTGGGAAGTTTACCATAAGTCAACATATCAGACTGGGACCACAAACGACTAGGTTCTTTTGGTTTAATACATATATGACTGGCACAAGCACAGGAAAACTGAGTAGAATCATACCCTTCTGGACGAGAAATTGTTACATCCTTTCCATAATCTTTCAGAATAGCTACATAAGTTAAATCTTGTACTATATTGTTTTTCTTTTCTGGAGCAATTGATTCTTGGGTGTCCGTCCGACTTTCCATACCAATATCATACTTTACACCGCATAATTTTGAAATATCACCCAATTCTGTTGCATCAACCAACATTTTTGCTGCAACCAGCTTCGTATCGTTTTCTGTTTTCACGGTAACCAACCAGTTTTTACCCTCTTTTTTCACAGATTCAACTGTTGTTTCTTTCCAAACTGTAAGAGTATGTTCACGGGTTACCATTTCATTTAAAATTTTATTCCCTACTGATGGTTCGAATAAGACATTGCTCACCCAACCAGTTTTTAGTGAATCCACTCCGCCATAATAATTCGTCAATGCTTGTTTGAATTCACCCCAAAGTCCACCAGGCAATTTATAATTTCCATCTACAGCGCTTACGCCTCCTGAAGTAAGCATTCCACCCAACCAAGGAGTTTCTTCTACAATTAAAACATTCATCCCCATTCTCGAAGACTGGATCCCCGCAGTCACTCCGCTTGCACCTCCTCCTATTACAAGAACATCTACTTGGGCATCCTTTAAATTTTTACAAGAGGTAAAAAGTAAAAATAAAGACAGAAAAAAAGATATTATTAGTTTCATAAGGTAATGATAAAGGTGTTTACATTTATTTTTTTACTTAATAAATAAATTTATTACGTTGCAAATATACAAATATTTATTATATAACAAATATTTTATCTATTTTTTTATTAAATACCCTAATATTTTTTAATTATTGATTTAAATAAGGAAGACAAAAATAAAAATAAGGACATAATAATCCTATTATTTGTAACTGCAAGCATATAATATAGAATTAAATGAAAGAATAAGAATATAAGCTCTATTCATACATAAATAAATATTTAGGTGAACATCTATAGATATAATAAATAATTCAATTATCTTTGTCCTTAACAAAAGAAATATATAGAAATATCAGGCTTTTATCATCAATTTATGCATTTAATTATGAATAAACAATTTTTAGCAGAAATAGAGAAGGGTTCCAAGAATGCACTCATTAAAAAAAAGATTATCAATCATTATATATACAATGGAAATTCAACCATTACTGACCTCTCAAAAGAAATAGATCTTAGCGTACCTACTGTCACAAAACTTATTGGCGAGATGTGTGAAGAGGGTTTCATTAATGATTATGGCAAGTTGGAAACCAGTGGAGGTAGACATCCGAATTTATATGGACTAAACCCTGGATCAGGATATTTCATCGGAGTAGATATTAAGCAGTTTGCAGTTAATATTGGGCTGATCAATTTTAAGGGAGATATGGTGGAACTTAAAATGAATATTCCTTATATCTTTGAAAACACCATAGAATCACTTAATAAACTCTGCCAGTTAATTCTTAATTTCATTAAGAAATCACCTATAGATAAAGAAAAGATCCTCAACATAAATATGAATATTTCAGGGCGGGTAAATCCTGAATCAGGCTATAGTTATAGCATTTTTTATTTTGAGGAACGCCCTTTGGCAGAGATTCTATCGGAAAAATTATCCTATAAGGTTACCATAGATAATGATACCCGTGCTATGACTTATGGTGAATACATGGTAGGCGGAGTGAATAGTGAAAAAGATATTATCTTCGTCAACATTAGTTGGGGATTGGGCATTGGAATTATTATCGATGGAAAAGTATATACTGGCAAATCTGGATTCTCGGGAGAATTTGGTCATGTAAGCACTTATGATAACGAGATTATCTGCCATTGCGGTAAGAAAGGTTGCTTGGAAACCGAAGCATCCGGACTAGCAATGCATAGAATGTTGATAGAACGGATTAAAGGGGGAGCAAGTTCCATTCTTTCAGAACTGGTATTGAAAGAAGAAAACCTTACGCTGGATGATATTATTGCTGCGGTAATAAAAGAAGATATGCTTTGCATTGATATTGTGGAAGAAGTGGGACAGAAATTAGGGAAACAAATTGCAGGACTGATAAACATCTTTAATCCTTAAATGGTAATTATCGGAGGAACAGTATCACTCACCGGTGACTATATAACTCAACCTATAAAAACGGCCGTACGCAAGTATTCCCTAAATCTTGTCAGCAAAGATTCAGTTATCATTACTTCTAAATTAAAAGACAAAGCGGGTATAATTGGGGCATGTATGATTGCTCGTAGCCGAATGTTCGAGATCTAAATATTTTGATTCCATAAATATTTAATGTATTTTTTCAGCAAATATACATTAGAATATGGAAATCTCAGAAGATATAAAGGAGGCGTGCCGGGTAATGAGCAACGGCGGAGTAATTCTTTACCCTACAGATACAATTTGGGGAATTGGTTGCGATGCTACTAATCCTGATGCAGTTCGCAAGGTTTACGAAATAAAAAAACGTATTGACAGCAAAGCCTTGATTGTATTAGTGGATTCGTCTGTAAAAGTTGACTTCTATGTGAGCGATGCACCCCAAATAGCTTGGGATTTAATCGATTTAGCGGATAAGCCTTTAACCATCATCTATGACGGAGCACGCAACATGGCTTCCAATCTTTTAGCGGAAGATGGAAGTGTAGGTATCCGAGTAACGGAAGAACAATTTTCCAAACAACTCTGCCAACGGTTTCGAAAAGCGATTGTCTCTACTTCGGCCAATATCAGTGGACAACCATCTCCTGCTAATTTTAGCGAAGTCAGCGAAAATATTAAATCTGCAGTAGACTATGTGGTAAGTTACAAACAAAATGACCTATCTCCAGCAAAACCTTCCAGCATTATAAAGTTAGGAAAAGGTGGAGTTATCAAGGTCATTCGGGAATAACGGGGAATTTATTAATGAAAAGAGGGTCAAGAAAACAACTAATTAAATATATTTTGGGAGATTACATCGCTGCTAACGCGGTTTGGATTCTTCTGAATATCTTTCGATATGACTATATCGCATTTTCCCTGGGTTTTAATGATTTGACTTCTTATCTCTTATCAGGAAACGTAATAGCAGGACAAATTATCATCCCTCTTTTTTGGTTACTACTTTATTATTTCTCAGGATATTATAATACTCCAATGAGAAAGTCCCGGTTATTTGAGCTTAATAAGACATTGATTTCAGTGGAAATCGGTGTACTAATTGTTTTTTTTGGAATAATAGTGAATGATTTACCTAGAGACTATCATATCTATTACCGCTTGTTAGCTATTCTTTTTGTAGGACAATTTACATTTACTTATGGCATACGGGCATTCATTACTCAGCACCTTACTAAAAAAATTCATCACCGAAAAATTGGTTTCAAAACCTTGATTATAGGTACTGGGAAGCGTGCTCAGAAACTGGCTTTGGAACTGGATTCTCTATCACAATCTTTAGGTTATACTATCGTTGGATTCATTAGTACGGAAAAAGAATCATCTTCTGCAATTACAGTTCCCTACAAAATAATGGGAAAATGGAAGGATATTGAAAAAGTGATCCAAGAGCAAGAAATAGAAGAGTTGATTGTTGCTCCGGATTCCAATGATGAAAAAGAGCTGTTTGGATTATTAAACGGGCTCTACCGTTATAATCTTCCAATCAAGGCTATTACAGACGAAAACAGTCTGCTGTCTCGTAGCGTTAGAATGTCTACCATCTACGCTACTCCGATGATCGAAGTCACCCGGGATAATATGTCTGAAGGGCAAAAGAATATAAAAAGTGTACTCGATCGAATCGCCGCTGCGATAGTGCTGCTTTTGCTATCTCCCCTCTTTGCCTGGCTTGCATGGAAAATTAAAAAAGAATCATCTGGAGGAGTCTTTTATCGGCAAGAAAGGCTTGGCTATCGGGGGAAACCGTTTACAATGATTAAATTCAGGACAATGAAGATGGATGCAGAAAAGGAAATTCCACAATTATCCTGCGAAGATGACGATAGGATAACCGAATTTGGAAAAGTAATGCGAAAATATCGATTGGATGAACTCCCGCAGTTCTGGAATGTACTAAAAGGAGAAATGTCCTTAGTAGGTCCACGACCTGAAAGAAAGTTTTTTGTGGATCAGATTGTAAGCAAAGCTCCTTATTATTATCAAGTGTTTTCGGTTAAGCCGGGTGTCACTTCCTGGGGAATGGTAAAGTATGGATATGCCAACACTGTAGATAAAATGATTGAACGTTTGCAATTCGATCTAATCTACCTCGAAAATCGCTCTCTAAGCATAGATATAAAAATATTAATTTATACGATTAAAACGATACTTACTGGAAAAGGTATGTAAAAAATATGAGAACAGAAAAAATCAGTTTATTGCAACGTTTTATCCTTTGGCGCGAAAAACACATAAAGGAAAAACAATTTATCCTCATCCTCAGCTTTGTGGTAGGGATATGCACTGCATTTGCTGCTTTAATTCTAAAATTTCTGATCCATATGATTCAGAATTTTCTAACAAATAATTTTAATACTACAGAGGCTAACTACCTTTATTTGGTTTATCCAGTGGTAGGAATTATGCTCACAGGTTTTTTTGTCCGCAACATTGTGAAAGATGATATTAGTCACGGTGTAACAAAGATTCTCTATGCCATTTCTCGGAGACAAGGAAGAATCAGACGTCATAATGTGTGGTCATCTACCATTGCCAGTGCCATCACTATCGGATTTGGCGGATCAGTAGGAGCTGAAGCACCGATTGTGCTAACAGGTTCAGCTATCGGTTCCAATCTGGGAAGCATTTTCAAAATGGATCAAAAAACATTAATGCTACTCGTGGGATGTGGAGCTGCAGGAGCCGTCGCCGGTATATTTAAAGCTCCTATTGCCGGATTGGTCTTCACATTAGAGGTTTTGATGATTGATCTTACCATGGCATCCCTTTTACCTCTATTGATAACGTCTGTTACAGCCACAACTTTCTCCTATATTTTTACGGGAACTGAAGCCATGTTCAAATTTAACCTTGACCAACCATTTGAAATGGAGCGTATCCCATACGTTATTCTTTTAGGAATTTTTTGTGGATTAATATCTCTATACTTCACCCGCGCCATGAATTCAGTGGAAGACATCTTCAGTAAACTGAAAAGTCCGTATAAGAAATTACTATTTGGAGGGATTATGCTGAGTGTGTTAATATTCCTTTTCCCTCCTCTTTACGGAGAAGGATATGATACAATTAATCTACTGTTGAAAGGGACAGCTTCCGGAGAATGGCAAAGTGTGATGAACAACTCCTTCTTCTATGGAAATAATAATTTGTTGCTGGTCTATCTGTTTCTCATTATTTTATTTAAAGTCTTTGCGTCCAGTGCCACTAACGGTGGTGGAGGATGCGGTGGTATCTTTGCCCCTAGTTTGTTTCTGGGATGCATTGCCGGATTCATCTTTTCTCATTTTGCAAATGAACTCGGATTTACAGTCGATTTGCCGGAAAAGAACTTTGCACTGATGGGAATGGCAGGAGTCATGTCCGGAGTTATGCATGCTCCGCTAACAGGTATTTTTCTCATTGCCGAACTAACTGGAGGGTATGATCTTTTTTTACCTTTAATGATTTGTTCTGTGAGTTCTTACCTCACCATTATAGTGTTTGAACCTCACAGTATATATTCCATGCGTCTAGCAAAAAAGGGGCAGCTGTTAACGCACCATAAAGACAAGACAGTGCTAACGCTAATGAAAATGGAGAACGTGGTGGAAACAGACTTCCAGCAAGTATCTCCTGAAATGGACCTGGGAGAATTAGTAAAGGTTATTTCACTTGCCAAAAGGAATTTATTTCCGGTAGTAGATAAATACGGGATACTGCAAGGTATTGTTGTACTGGATGATATACGAAACATCATGTTCCGGCAAGAACTTTATCATCGTTTCACTGTAAATAAATTGATGATATCTGCTCCAGCCAAATTATTTATTACTGACTCGATGGAGCAGGTAATGCATACTTTTGATGATACTAAAGCATGGAATCTACCCGTAATAAATGAAGAAGGAAAATATGTGGGTTTTGTTTCGAAATCTAAAATATTCAACTCATACCGACAACTTCTGGTGCACTTTTCGGAGGACTGATTCCTTATATTGATAAAGACTTGAAAAAGGTAAACAATTTGAAGAAACAAAAGAAATGGAAAAGAAAGATCTGAAAATCGTATATATGGGAACGCCGGAATTTGCCGTGGAATCCCTTCATCGTTTAGTGAAAGGCGGATACAATGTGGTAGGAGTAATTACAATGCCCGATAAACCAGCCGGACGGGGGCACAAAATTCAGTTTTCCCCCGTAAAGCAGTATGCACTAGATCATCAGCTACCTTTACTACAACCCGAACGACTTAAAGATGAAGCTTTCATAGAAGCGCTTCGAAAATGGAATGCAGATCTACAAATAGTAGTAGCTTTCCGCATGTTACCTGAAGCAGTATGGGCAATGCCTCATCTGGGAACATTCAATTTACATGCCTCCTTACTGCCTCAATACAGGGGAGCTGCTCCTATTAACTGGGCAGTGATCAATGGTGACACAGAAACAGGAATTACAACATTTTTCCTTCAGCATGAAATAGATACAGGCAAAGTTATTCAGCAAGTACGTATTCCTATAGCCGATACGGATAATGTGGGAGTGGTACATGATAAACTAATGATACTGGGAGGAACACTGGTGATTGAGACAGTTGACGCGATTCTCGAGAATCGCATAAAATCGATTCCTCAAGAAGAGATGGTTCAACCGAAGGAACTTCGTCCTGCGCCCAAAATATTTAAAGAAACCTGCCGGATCGACTGGAGAAGAACCGTAAAGCAGACGTATGACTTTATCAGAGGACTTTCTCCCTATCCTACTGCATGGACAGAACTTTTAGACGAACAAGAAAAGCCTCTTATTATGAAAATCTTTGAAGCTGAAAAAATAGAAAAAATCCACACTCTTGCTCCGGGAACAATTAGAACAGATGGCAAGACCTATCTTCACATTGCCGTTACAAATGGTTTTATATCTATCCTTTCACTTCAATTGGCAGGGAAGAAACGACTTCCTATTCAGGAATTTCTTCGTGGTTTTAAACTTACCGATGAAACAAAAATTCAATAAATACAGAGAAGTGCGTTAAATTATTAGGTTTTAACACACTTTTTATACTTTTTATTTTGCCAATCTAAAAAAAACACTTTTATTTGCAACATCTAACATTATGTAATAAACTTTAAAAAGACAGCCTATTGATTAACATTACTCTAAATTCTTAAATAAAAGACGTAATGGATAAATTGAACAAGATGACCGATGAAGAATTGGTTATCTTATATTCTAAAGGAGAGAATAAAGCTTTTGACGCACTCCTTCATCGATATAAAAATAGGTTGTTTTCCTATATTTATTTTATTGTAAAAAACACGGAATTAGCGGAAGATATCTTTCAAGAAACTTTCGTTAAAGCGATTATCACCATTAAGCAAGGACGGTACACTGAAAATGGCAAGTTCCCTGCTTGGCTTTCCCGTATTGCCCATAATCTTATTATAGACAACTTCCGCCAAGAGCGGAATGAAAATGTAGTATCCAATGACAACAGTGAAGTCGATTTGCTCAATAATATGAATTTGTCTGAAGGAACCATTGAGACAGAAATAATTAATGAACAAATCAACAATGATGTTCGTCACTTAGTCAAGTTACTTCCTGATAATCAGCGAGAAGTTGTTTATATGCGGTTTTATCAAGATCTAAGTTTCAAAGAGATTGCCAGCATCACAGGAGTAAGTATTAATACTGCTCTGGGAAGAATGCGATATGCCATTCTCAATCTTCGTCGGATGGCAGAAGAAAAAGAAGTGATTCTTACTCTCGACTAAAATAGTTACTCCAAGCATACTAAAATTATATTTCCTGCGTTTTATTAAAAACAACATAATTTTGTACGCCTATGAAAAGTAATATTACTTCAACTATTACACAGCAGCCTAAGGAAAAACCGGCTGTCAAAGAAAAAGCTGATTCTCATCCTAGTGCCCGGACACTTGCCTTTCTTAAAGCTTTTGCCCGTAATTATCAGGTAGAACTGTCAATGCCAGAAGGTTTGCAAGGGATTATTATTGGATAAGTTCTCACACATTTTAATGTCCTTATGTAGAATAACATGCCATAATATCTCTACACCTTTTATAAAAGAAGTCGAAACAAAGGCCCTCTACCTCGATTATTTTATTTATTTTTGCACCATGAATCATACAGTAAAAACATTCATGAAACATAAAATATCCCCTTCACTGCTCGCAGCCGATTTTACGAATCTGGCAAAAGATATTGAAATGATTAATCGAAGCGAAGCCGATTGGTTGCATCTTGACATCATGGACGGTGTATTTGTTCCCAATATTTCTTTCGGATTCCCTGTAATAAAATCAGTAAGCAAGATCTGTAAAAAACCTTTGGATGTGCATCTGATGATTGTGAATCCTGAAAAATTCATCAAAGAAGTTAAATCCGCAGGAGGTACAATTATGAACGTGCATTATGAAGCCTGCCCGCACCTTCATCGAATAATTCAAGAAATCCGTGAAGCAGGTATGGAACCAGCAGTGACTATCAATCCTGCAACTCCTGTTTGTCTCCTAAAAGATATCTTGGAAGATGTATATATGGTACTGATAATGGGAGTAAATCCCGGATTCGGCGGACAAAAATTCATCAGACATACAGTGGATAAAGTAAAAGAACTTCGCCAACTGATTGATGAAACCGGATCAAAAGCTTTGATTGAAGTAGATGGCGGTGTAAATCTAGAAACAGGAATCTTACTACTTGAAGCAGGAGCCGATATATTAGTCGCTGGAAATGCTGTGTTTGCCGCTCCTTCTCCCGAAGAAATGATTCATCAACTTAAAACATTATAATCCTCACTGTGCAGTTCCCCTTACATCTGCACAGATATCCCTTTCTCCGATTCTTGGTTCCGCTGATACTCGGGATATATTTCAGTCATTCATTTCTTCACGAAACAGGATGCGGAGGAATAGTTATCTCCTTACTCCTTTTGGGATATTTTTGTTCATTCCTTATCTATCACCATTTTAAGAAATATACATACCGATGGCTAACGGGAGTTAGTATTTACTGGTTACTCTTCATCATAGGAACTGGAATAACGGAATTCCATCTATCAACCACACACCATCAATGGAGCGCGGAAAAATGTATTTATAAAGTTCTACTCACGGCTCCTCCCACTGAAAAAGAACGTACCATCCTTTGCCCCGTTACCGTACTTACAAAGCGTGACTCATGCGGTATCCATTCCATTCAAAAAGATATTTTACTTTACCTGACCAAAGATTCAATCAGCCGACGATTAAAACGTGGAGATCAATTATTGTTCTACGGCCAGATTAGTGCTCCCCACAATAGTGGCAATCCCGAAGAATTTGACTATGCTTCTTACTTAATTCATCAGGGAATCAGTGGAACAGCCTTTGCTTATACAGGTAACTGGCTTTCAGCAGGGCACAATTCTTCCCGGACAATAGAACAAATTGCGCTGGATTATCGTGAAATGCTATTGAGAAAAATAAAGAAACTAGGGTTCTCGGGAGATGAATATAGTGTACTTTCAGCATTGGTATTAGGATATCAGAACGAATTAAGTGAAGAAATCAAAACGAGTTACTCCATATCGGGAGCCAGTCATGTCCTTTCCCTTTCAGGATTACATATTGGATTTCTTTACTTCCTACTAGATTTTATTCTTAGCTTTGCCAACAGACGAAAAGAATCTCTGGTTGCAAAGCAGCTAATTATTATTACGGCATTGTGGGGGTTTGCTTTTCTCACTGGATTACTTTCTCCTGTTGTCCGTTCAGTAACTATGTTTTCGTTGATTGCTCTTTCTAAA
Source organism: Bacteroidales bacterium (assembly GCA_015654535.1). Classification (GTDB taxonomy): domain Bacteria; phylum Bacteroidota; class Bacteroidia; order Bacteroidales; family Bacteroidaceae; genus Bacteroides. Next base: position 6,444 of record JAATGU010000043.1, on the reverse strand, counting down.
ATACGAAATAATCATCCAGTAACTCTCAACACCTTAGCTGTAGCTGCCTTGCTAATGTTGGTTTACAATCCTTTCTATCTATACGATGTTAGTTTTCAACTCTCATTTTCCGCGGTAGCTGGCATCGTGCTTCTCCAGCCATGGATTTATAGTCGGATAAACGTAAAAAGCCGTATTGGGAAATATATATGGGGACTAATGAGCGTCTCTATTGCCGCCCAAGCCATCACCGCCCCTATTGTGCTCTATTACTTTTCTCTTTTTTCCACTCATTTTCTGCTCACTAACATTCTTGTTATTCCACTGGTTTCAGGAATTATGTATCTGGCAGTCTTCACGCTTTGCCTGGAATTTATTCCTCCTATACAATCAATTCTCGCTTTTTTGCTCAAAGAAGCAATCAAACTTTTAAACGGTAGTGTAGCCTTTGTGGAACATCTCCCTTTTTCCTCTATTAATGGAATTTGGCTGAGTACTACTGATGTCGCTATTCTTTATCTGGTGCTTCTCTTTTTTACATTCTTTTTTATTTTAAAAAAGCGATGGGCACTTTTTTGCTTACTCCCCTGCATCCTATTCCTCTGTCTTTTTCATGCCGAGGAAAGATACCAACAACAAAGCATGCGTTCCATTGTCTTTTACAACACCCGTAATTGCCCTACAATACAACTCATTGAGTCAAAAAAAACATCTTATTTATTTTCAGCTGAAAAAGACAGTGTGCCTCAAAAGTTACGCTATGCCGCTCAGCGCTACTGGACAAAACTAGGATTAAGTAATCCTCTGATACTTCCTCCTGATTATCAAGGAACAGGGATTTGGAAACACAAAGATATACTCTGCTTTGAAGGGAAAACCATCTGTATGATAAAAGATGATACTTGGCGAAACAAAGTGTCCGATCATCCGTTATACATTGATTATTTATACCTCTGCAAAGGTTATAAAGGAAGACTGGCTTGGTTAATGCCGCTTTTCAATGCGCAGAAGATAGTAATTGACGCTTCGGTAAGCGACTATCATCGAGAGTCTTTCAAGAAAGAATGCAGACTTTTAGGAGTAAATTTTGTTTCGTTATCCGAAAAAGGAGCCCTCCAGATTCCTCTTTAATGCAATTTAATTTGTACTTTTGCAGGCAATTATAAAGAAGATAAAAGTTATGTTAACAGAAGTAATAGATCAAACAAAAATTGATCATTTCCATAAATGGCTGGACAAATCCGAAAAGATAGTTATTGTAGCCCACGTATCTCCTGACGGAGATGCCATTGGATCTTCTTTGGGATTTTATCACTTTCTCCGTTCTAAGAAAAAAGAAGTGAATATTATCGTTCCCAATGCATTTCCCGAGTTCTTAAAATGGATGTCCGGTGCACAAGATATCTTGTTTTACGACCAGAATAAAGACTTAGCCGATAAGCTTCTTTCCGAAGCCGATATAATATGCTGCCTTGATTTTAACGCACTGAAGCGAATCGATACAATGGCAGATGCCGTGAAAAATGCAAGTGCCTGCAAATTGATGGTGGATCATCATCCCTTTCCTGAAGATTTCTGTGGCATCACTATGTCATATCCAGCGCTTTCATCTACTTCGGAATTAATTTTCCGACTGATTAGCCGCATGGGATATTTAGATGATATTAGTAAAGAAGGAGCAGAATGCATCTATACCGGAATGATGACTGATACAGGTGGATTCACTTATAACTCGAACAACCGCGAGATTTATTTTATAATCAGTGAACTACTCTCTAAAAAAATTGATAAAGATGATATCTACCGTAAAGTCTACAGCACGTATTCTGAGAGTCGATTACGCCTGATGGGATATATTCTCTATTCAAAAATGAAAGTATATCCCGAATATCATTCAGCTTTGATCTCACTCAGTAATGAGGAACTAAAGGAATTTAACTACATAAAAGGAGATTCCGAAGGATTCGTCAATATTCCACTAACCATCAAAGGTGTTGAATTTGTTGTTTTTTTCCGGGAAGACAAAGATATGATAAAACTGTCTCTGCGATCTGTAGGAAAATTCCCTTGCAATAAGTTTGCAGCCGAATATTTTGGAGGCGGAGGACATTTGAACGCTTCCGGTGGAGAATTTTACGGGACCATGTCAGAAGCAATCGAAATCTTTAAACAGGGTTTGAAAAAATATAAACCATTGTTAACTGCAAAAAAATAGTTATTTAAGCATAATTGCATGCAAACCTTGCGGTAATTACCAACTGAATTACTATTTTTGTACGGAATATTAAGACATAAATATGAAGAAACTAACTTTACTACTATTCTCTTTACTAATGACTGGGCTTGCCCTTCAGTCCTGCGATAACTCAAAGACTTACGCTGAAATGTTGGCAGATGAGAGTAAGTCTATCAACGCCTATATTAAAAATCATAATATTAACGTTATAAGTACCGATCAGTTCTTGAAACAAGATACTACCACTGCGGAAAACGAATATGTATTGTTTTACGATGGTGTCTATTTACATATTGATAAAAAAGGTGGTAAAATTCCCGAGAACAATGCTATTATGCTTACTCGTTTCTTAGAAATTGATATTGCATCGGGAGACAGCATACTCTCAAATTACTATGACAACACCAGTGTGGACCAATTCAGATATAATGTATCCGGAACAAGTTCATATGGTCTGTTTTTTCAAGATCAGAATCAAAAAGCCTACATGTTAACTTCCTATGGGAGTGCAGTTCCCGCTGGTTGGTTAGAGCCGCTCAAATATGTAGGAGACGGAGCTAAAATTAAAGTGATAGTGCCTTCAAAGAAAGGACATAGCATTGCACAACAATATGTAACACCTTATTTTTACGAAATACAATACACAATTTACTAATAACTATGACACTTATCAAATCAATATCCGGTATCCGCGGAACAATTGGCGGACAAGCTGGTGAGGGGTTAAGTCCTCTCGACATTGTGAAATTCACTTCTGCATACGCAACATTAATAAGAAAGACCTGTAAAGCCACAAGCAATAAAATTGTTGTGGGACGGGATGCGCGTATCTCCGGCAAGATGGTCAATAACGTGGTTGTGGGAACTTTAATGGGAATGGGATATGACGTGGTAGACATTGGCCTGGCCTCTACTCCTACTACCGAGATAGCAGTTACAATGGAAAAAGCTTGTGGTGGGATTATCCTTACTGCCAGCCATAACCCCAAGCAATGGAATGCGCTAAAGCTATTGAATGAAAATGGAGAATTCTTAAATGCTGCTGAAGGAGAAGAAGTTCTTCGAATTGCTGCTGCTGAAGAATTTACTTTTGCTGAAGTAGACAATTTAGGATCTTATCGAGAAGATTTAAGTTACAATCAAAAACATATAGATAGTGTTCTGGCACTAAAATTGGTAGATGTGAAAGCTATCCGCAAAGCCAATTTCAGAGTTGCCATTGACTGTGTAAATTCCGTGGGAGGCCTTATTCTTCCCGATTTACTAAATGCACTAGGCGTAAAGCATATTGAAAAACTTTATTGTGAACCGGATGGAAATTTCAAACATAATCCGGAACCACTAGAGAAGAACTTAGGAGATATCATGAATTTGATGAAAAGCGGAAAAGCAGATGTTGCTTTTGTAGTGGATCCTGACGTAGATCGTCTTGCTATGATTTGTGAAGATGGTAAGATGTATGGAGAAGAATATACTTTGGTGACAGTTGCAGATTATATATTGAAACATACACCGGGAAATACGGTATCCAACTTAAGTTCTACTCGTGCTCTTCGTGACGTAACCCGCAAATACGGACAAACCTATAATGCTTCTGCTGTAGGTGAGGTAAATGTGGTAACCAAAATGAAAGAAACTAATGCAGTGATTGGTGGCGAAGGTAATGGCGGGGTGATTTACCCTGAGAGCCACTACGGACGTGATGCATTGGTAGGAATTGCTCTTTTTTTAAGTCATCTGGCTCACGAAGGACTAAAGGTAAGTGAACTCAGAGCCACTTATCCACCCTACTTTATTGCTAAAAACAAAGTAGAACTAACACCAGCGATTGACGTAGATGCAATTCTTGCTAAAGTGAAGCAGATTTATGCTAAAGAAGAAATTAATGATATTGATGGAGTAAAGATTGATTTTCCTGACAAGTGGGTCCATTTGAGGAAAAGTAATACTGAAGCAATTATACGTATTTATTCTGAAGCTTCTACTATGGAAGCAGCTGAAGAGATCGGACAAAAAATAATGGACGTAATTAAAGAATTGACTAAATAATCCCTTTTACATAAATAAAGCGAAGAAACAAATAGAAAAAAGGTTTCTTCGCTTTTCTATTTAATTTTAAGGTCTCCTAGCAGAGAAGAGGGATGCAATCCAAAGTACAACGATCGCACCAACGGTAGCTGTTATCAAGCTACCAATAATTCCGCCGGTGGCAATTCCCAATAGCATAAAAATCCATCCGCCCAAAACCCCGCCGATAATACCCAAAATAAGATTTACCAATAGGCCGAATCCTCCACCTGTCATAATCTTGCCAGCTGCAAAACCAGCAACGATACCAATAATAATAAACCAAAGAAATCCCATAATTTTAAGTTTAGGTGAATAATAATTTATTTCTAAAGGATAAACAGATTGCTGCAATCTTTTGTTCCCAAAAGTTTTATTATTAACGCATTACTAAAGTTATGGAATATCCATTTTATAAAAAGAATTCAATTAAACAGTTTTACCCGTACTATCTCCCCTTCAAAATTGGGCGTATATACCTCTTTCCCTAAATTCTTTTTTATTTCCTCAACAGTCCAAAATCTACCATCAGCCAACTCCTCCTTATCAGGAAGAATCTGACCATCATATGTTGTTTTATAGACAAAGACAAGCTCTTTTTCCCTTTCTGACTGAAAAATATAAGAAGTAATAAATTCGGGAGTATATCCGGTGATACCAATCTCTTCCTGCACTTCCCGTCGAAGAGCCTGCTCCACACTTTCTCCCAGATCTATATGACCGCCCACAGAAGTATCCCATTTGTCTGGCTGAATATCTTTCCATTCCGGACGTTTTTGCAAATAGATTTCCCCTTTTGAATTAAATACATGTAAATGTACCACCGGATGCAACAACTTACTCCCATTGTGACATTCACCCCGGGAAGCAGCTCCCGTGATATTTCCCTCTTCGTCTACAACAGGGAACATTTCTTCATCATTATTCTTCATCTATTTATTTGGTTTTTTTATTCAAGGTATTAGAAGCGAACTATCTCCATAACTCAGGAATCTAAAATCATGACTTAGTGCATAGTCATAGATTTTCCTCCAATCTCCGTGTACAAAAGCAGAGACGAGTAATAATAAAGTGCTCTGCGGTTGATGAAAATTAGTAATCATTGCCTTTACAATATGGTATTTATAACCTGGAGCAATGATAATTTGCGTACTACTATGTAGTGCTTCTATTTTGTGACGCTCCATGTACAAAAGTATTTGCTGAAAAGCCTCAACGGAAGTCATCTCCGAAGGATGATTATAAGGTTGCCACTGAGTGATGTGAAGTTCTTCATCACTTGCATCTGGATTCTGGCTCAGCACGACTCCCATATAATAAAGGCTTTCCAATGTACGAACAGAGGTCGTACCTACTGCTACAGCCTCGCCTTCGTGAGCAATCAGTCTTTCTATGGTTTGTTTACTTACAGAGATATACTCCGTGTGCATTTCATGATCGGCTATCTCTTTACTCTTTACAGGCTTAAACGTTCCCGCTCCCACATGCAGAGTAAGCTCTTCCAATTCCACACCACGTTTTTGCAAATCCTGCATCACCTTCTCAGTAAAATGAAGTCCGGCGGTAGGTGCTGCCACTGATCCGTCAATCTTTGAATAAACCGTCTGATAAGTTTCCTTGTCGCTCTCTTGCGTTTCCCTATTTAGATAAGGAGGAATAGGCAGTTCTCCCACTACTTCCAGTATTTCTGAAAAAGTAATCTCTTTATTATTCCACGAAAAATCAATCCAATGACTTGTTCCATGACATTCTCCCCGGGAAGCTTGCAGCACCACCGATACTCCTCTCACCGAAATTTCACGACTCAGCACTCCTTCTTTCCACTTTTTCAAATTACCAATCATGCAAAGCCAACTGCACTTCTCTGTTTGCTGAAAAGATAATACATAGTCATTGGGAGAGATCGGTTCCAAACAAAAAACTTCTATTAATGCTCCTGTCTCTTTACGGAAATGGAGGCGGGCCTGAATCACTTTGGTGTTATTAAAAATCATCAAACTTCCAGCTGGAATTAATTCTGGTAAGGAGGTAAAATGAGTTTCGCTCACGTCTCCTTGGTCATACACTAACAATTTAGATTGATCTCGCACGGGAAGCGGAAACTTCGCTATGCGTTCATCCGGCAATGAGTAATTGAACTCGCTTATCTTAATATGTTTTGT
>JAATGU010000022.1 GCA_015654535.1 Bacteroidales bacterium | reverse complement strand
TGTTAACCTTAAATCTAATACTATGAAAAACACACTGCAAAGATACAGCCTTTTTGGAGATCTCCAAATGTTTTGGCAATAAAAGTATGTTTTATAACATGATTTAATATTTGCACCTCTCAAATGTTCATTTATACAAAATAGTGAGTACAAACATATATATTGATTTAGCATAAAATGATTAGTAGTTTTTCACCTATTATAGAGATGGGAACCACCCGAATGGTGGTGGGCACCATGCCAAGTGTAGACTCACTTCGGTTTGGGCAATATTACGGACATCCACGGAATCAATTCTGGAAAATACTTTTTTCTGTTTTTGAAGATGGACGTGTTCCTTTGGATTATGACGATAAAGTGGTTACAGCAAAACGTCACGGCATTGGACTATGGGACATTCTGGCCTCTTGTAAGCGGGAGGGGAGTCTGGATAGTCGGATCAAAGACGAATCTTTCAATGATTTTCCTACATTGCTTAGAGAGCACCCTCATGTGAAGATGCTTATATTCAACGGGCAGAATAGCTATAAGTATTTTCTTAAGGCGTATGGTCAGTTGCCTGGGATTGATTATCGGGTAATGCCCTCCACCAGTCCGGCTAATGCCATGAAAAGCTTTGAGATAAAGAGAAAAGAGTGGGAAGAAGCTTTATGTTACGATTATAAAAAATAAACATTTGGAATGACCAAATATTAAATCATGTTATAAAGCATATTTTTATTGCCAAAACATTTGGAGGTTTCCAAAAAGGCTGTATCTTTGCAGTGTGTTTTTCATAGTATTAGATTTAAGGTTAACAAAGGTTGGAGTCAAGCGTGACTCCTTTTTTTTTGCCCATACCTTCCATCCACATAGTTAAACAAGCTAAACCCCCTTTGCTTTTCGTTATTTCTTTGTATTTTTACCGCCGTAATATTAACAACTAATCATTATGTTTTCAGGAATAATTGAAGAATATGCAGAAGTGGTGGCTCTGGTCAAAGATCACGAGAACCTACACATTACCATGAAATGCTCGTTTGTAAACGAACTAAAGATAGATCAAAGTGTATCTCACAATGGAGTTTGCCTCACCGTGGTGAGTAAAACGGATGATACTTACACGGTGACTGCCATCAAAGAAACCCTTGACCGCTCCAACCTCGGTTTGTTTAAGGTGGGAGATAAAGTGAACTTAGAGCGAAGTATGATGATGAACGGTCGTTTGGACGGACACATTGTTCAGGGACATGTGGATCAAACCGCTACCTGCCTTTCTGTGGAGGATGTTGATGGAAGCTGGACGTACACCTTTAAATATGCTTTTGATAAGGAAATGGCCAAACGTGGATATATCACAGTGGATAAAGGTTCGGTTACGGTGAATGGGGTAAGCCTTACGGTATGTAATCCTACTGAGGATACTTTCCAGGTGAATATTATTCCATATACGAATGAACACACCAACTTTCATACACTTAAACCTGGATCGATCGTAAATCTGGAATTTGACATAATCGGCAAATACATAAGCCGGATGATTCAGTATAGATAATTACGAAAAAAAATAAGAGGATGGAAAATTTTCTGGAGTTAGTCAAGGCTCGGCAGAGCGATCGGGCTTATGATATGACACGCAGTGTGGAGCCGGAAAAGCTGGAACGAATACTCGAAGCTGCTCGCTTGGCTCCTTCGGCTTGCAACGCACAGCCATGGAAGTTTGTCGTGGTAACAGATAAGGATCTTTCGGTAAAGGTGGGTAAGGCTACCGCCGGATTGGGAATGAATAAGTTTGCTAAAGAGGCTCCTGTCCAGATTCTGGTGGTGGAGGAATCGGCAAATATCACTTCTTTTCTAGGTAGTAAAGCGAAGGATAAACATTTTCCGCTCATCGATCTTGGTATTGCCACAGCTCATATTGTTCTGGCTGCTGAGAGTGAGGGATTAGGCTCTTGTATATTGGGTTGGTTTGATGAAAAAGAGATCAAATCCCTGACAGGTATTCCTTCTTCCAAACGACTGCTATTGGTCATTACCATTGGTTACTCCACAAAGCCTAAGAGAGTGAAACTACGTAAAGACAAAAACAAGATAGTCTCATATAATAAGTACTAAAGAAAAAGAATCCGTTAGATATATATCAAAAGTTAGTTTCGATATATATCTAACGGATTCTTTGATATATATCGAAATATACTTTCAATAGATATCAAATACAAATTCTTTCAAGGAATATTTGTCTATTTCCCTAGTCTGAATCCTACTTTCAATCCTTTACATTCATTGAGCATAGCAGTGACGGACTTTATTGTTTCATCCGAGGTATTCTTATTCATGGCAGAAACGAGTTCAATCATCTTGTTTGCATCAAGCAAGATAGAGATGGTACCGCTTTGAGAAATTACTGATGCGGCAACTCCTGTAGATAGTTGTTGATAATTTAGTACCAAAACTCCGTTGGCTTTGTTATAACTGTATTTACCAGTAAACTTTTGGGTGCCTACTGTGTTGACAAATACCCCTGTGGCAGTGAAGATAAAGTTGCTGGTGGCAGTGTTGAATCCTGCTTTGGCACAAAGAATATTCAACTGTTCTTCTACCTTTTCATTGATCACTTCGGCACTGGCTTTGGCCAATACATTGTCACTCTGGACGGTACAAGCTGTTCCCTTGTACTTCCATACCCCCACAATGCTTTGTGGTTTAGTGGAGGCTGCGGTTCCATTTACTTTGTTTACAAGTCCGCTAACGGTTTTGTTACTCATTAAATCATTCATCGATTGGGCTTTCACATTGCCCGAGAGGACTAGCATACCACATACGGCTGCTATCAAGATAAAGTTACGTTTCATTTTTTATTTTGTATTAATACTCTTGTTTATTCCTTCAATATAATTTAGAATTTCCACGCGTCCTAGTTTACTCTCAGCAGAAGAAAGAAAGTAGGGGGGAAGATTATCCCAATGTTCGCGGAGTTTGTTTAAGTATCGGTTAATTTTATCTTTCAGTTTGCCGGAAGTCATTTTATCTGCTTTAGTAAAAACGATGGAGAACGGTATTCCGTTTTCGCCCAACCACTCCATAAATTCCATATCAATCTTCTGAGGATCCAATCTACTATCTATTAAAAGAAATAGATTCGTCATCTGTTCCCGTTCCAGAATATAGTCTTCAATCAAAGTTCTGATGCCCTCTTGTCCGGCTTTTCCACGGCGGGCAAAGCCATAGCCCGGAAGATCTACCAGATGCCATTCATTGTTTACCAGAAAATGATTGATAAGCATGGTCTTTCCTGGAGTAGCAGAAGTCATGGCTAAGCCTTTACGGTTAGTCAGCATATTGATTAAACTGGATTTTCCTACATTGGAACGACCGATAAATGCATACTCGGGCAAGTTACTTGCAGGACATTGAGATACTTCGGCATTACTGATTATGAATTCCGCACTTAGAATTTCCATAGTTGTTTATTTTAATTGTTTTTTTTGTGAGATTAAAAGTAGTCCGGCAAAAGTCAGCGCTCCATTGAACATCAGCATTTCATAGCCAAACTTATATCCTGTATATTTCTCTACCAGCGAATCTATCGCGAAGCATATAAAAGGAGATGCCACAGCAATGTATGGTACATATTTGTCCCGTGGCTGTAGGTGGGTAAAGAGTCCGAAGGCAAACAATCCCAGCAAAGGACCATATGTATAGGACGCCATGATATAGATTGCATCGATCACACTTTTACTGTTTAACGCTTCAAAGATACAGATCACCAATACCAGTGTCACCGACATTCCTAAATGCACCCGGTGTCTTTTCTTAGTGGCCACCTCTTCACTATCTTTTCCGATGCCTAGAATGTCCACACAGAAACTCGTGGTGAGTGAAGTTAGGGCGGAATCGGAACTACTAAATGCCGCTGCGATAATTCCTATTGAGAAAAATACTAGAACGGAAGGGCCGAGATATCCTTGCGCGGCAAACATCGGAAGAATATCATCGGATAATGCCGGAAGAGCGAGATTCGTTTTCTGAGCCAATACCAACAATAAGATTCCTAAGCAGAGAAAAAGGAAGTTAACCGGAACGAATGAGAAACCGTAGCAATACATATTTTTTTGTGCCTCTTTCAGATTCTTGCAACTGAGGTTCTTTTGCATCATATCCTGATCCAATCCCGTCATTACAATAGTGATAAAGATACCACTGAAGAACTGTTTGAAGAAATTCTGTTTGGTGTGCCAGTCGTCGAAAACAAAGATTCGGAAATGCTCGTTCTCACGGATAGTGGAGATCACTCCACCAAAATCGAGATGCAGACTTTGTGTCGTGTGGTAGATGATCAATATCAAAGCTGCCAGCAGGCAGAAGGTGAGCACGGTATCTGTCCAGATAATGGTTTTAATCCCGCTTTTTCGTGTATAAAGCCAAATGAGTAGCACCGTTACCGCGGCAATAGTCCAGAAAGGAATATTCCATTGGCGGAATACAAACGTATGGAGAATGAGACAAACCAGATAAAGCCGGGCGGCAGCTCCCACCATACGTGAAAGCAGAAAGAAAGAAGCCCCTGTTTTATAAGCGCGGTTGCCTATTCGGGTTCCCAGATAGGTATAGATGCTTGTCAGGTTCAGTTTGTAATATAAAGGAAGAAGCACGTGGGCAATAACCAGATAACCGAAAAAGAAGCCGAAAACCGTTTGCATGTAAGTCAGGTCAATTCCCCGTACCATACCCGGAACAGAAACAAAAGTCACTCCCGAAAGAGATGCGCCTATCATACCAAACGATACTACATACCAGGGAGATTTGTTCTCTCCTTTAAAGAAAGCGGCATTGCTTCCCCCTTTTCTTCCAGTGATACGGGCAATAATCAGCAGGATTCCGAAGTAAAGAACAATGGTCAGTAATATATAATAGCTATTCATAAATTGCATTTTGGATGCGCAAAGGTAGGAATTTATTTCCTATCTTTGCACTGTCAATAGAGAAATGTATATATGAATCAACAATATCCATCGGTTTTGCTTGAGAAGGCGGTAGGAGAGTTTGCTAAATTACCGGGTATCGGCAGAAAGACGGCTATGAGGCTGGTACTTCATCTCTTACGTCAGGATCCGGCTTCTGTTGAGGCTTTTGGTAATGCCATTATGACACTGAAAAGAGAAGTTAAATATTGCAAGATCTGTCACAATATTTCTGATACAGATACCTGTCAGATCTGCGCCAATCCACAACGGGATGCTTCCACTATCTGTGTAGTGGAGAACATACGGGATGTGATGGCGGTGGAATCTACTCAGCAATTCAAAGGGTTGTATCATGTTTTGGGAGGAATAATCTCTCCCATGGATGGCATTGGTCCGGGCGATCTTCAGATAGATAGTCTGGTGAAGAGAGTGGAAGAAGGAGATATAAAAGAAATTATTCTTGCTTTGAGTTCCACGATGGAGGGAGACACCACCAATTTCTATATCTTTCGTAAATTGGCAAAAACGAGTGTAAAGTTAAGTGTTATTGCACGTGGAATCTCCATTGGAGATGAACTGGAATACACGGATGAGGTGACATTGGGACGCTCCATTGCCAACCGGACACTTTTTACCGGAACAGTTTAATATAACTAAACTTATAAAATGGACCAACAAATTAAAGCGGTAGCCCGCGCATTACAAATTCAGTATGGACTCTATCTTGGAATCAGTATTCTTTTAGTTGTACTGCACGAAACGAATATTCTTCCTACAGGAGTTTATGCAGGAGATGCAAATATGGAGTATCTTCTCGAAACAGCCTCAATTCTTATTACTATCGCTCTTGTTCCGCTCTCTTTAAAAATCTTTAGTGTAAAGATGGAAAAAGTGATTAAAGTAACTGCACTTGAAAATGCATTAAAACTTTATCAACGTTGGAGCACGGTACGTCTCATGATTATCGCGTTTGTCACCTTCCTCAATATATTGATTTATTACATGACGCTGAATAACATAGGAGCACTTTGCGGACTAATAGGAGTCACGGCTTCCGTCTTTTGTCTGCCAGGTGAAAAACGATTGCGGGAGGAACTGGATATAGTAACAAATAAAGATATAAATGATAAAGAAGAATAGATTATGATTATAGCTGTAGATTTTGATGGCACGATTGTGGAACACGAGTATCCTAAAATAGGTAAGGAAATCCCCTTTGCCATTGAAACATTGAAACAACTTCAAAATGAACATCACCGATTAATTTTATGGACTGTTCGTGAAGGACGTTTATTAGAAGAAGCGCTCGACTTTTGCCAGGAACGTGGACTGGAGTTTTATGCGGCAAACAAAGACTATCCAGAAGAAAAAGTGGGTGGAAGAGGCTTTTCCCGCAAACTGAAAGCGGATATTTTTATTGACGACCGTAATCTGGGCGGCTTGCCGGACTGGGGGATTATCTATCAGATGATTCAGACGGGCGTGTATAAAGGTGGCAGCTTTGATGATGTGATGGAAAGTGCCGGACAAAGTCGTAAAGATCGTGGAAAAGGAAAAAGGAAAAATATATTTTTGCGTATAGGGGAAGCGTTGGATGCTGCAAAGAAAAGTTCTTATTGATTAACATTAACAAATAAAATATGAAACTAACATTCTTGATTCCTCCCGTGTTAGATGGGGAAAAACCAGCTGAACGGACTGCCGGATGCACTCGTGTAGTGGTTGCGGCACCCAATATTTATGAGTTAACAGTGGTTGCATTACTTGAGAAGGAAGGTTATAAAGACATATTTTATAAAGATTTTGTGTATAATGGAGGAACTGTGGCAGAGTTTACAGAATTCCTTAGAGAAGATGATAGTGATGTCTATTATATTTGGACGGTAAATCTTTCGATAAACAATGACTTGATGGCATTGGAACTGATTAGAAAATATCATCCAACTTCTTTTGTGCTATTTATAGGACCAGGACCCACTTTTTTTGTTGATAAGTGCTTGAAAAGCAGTTATGAAATTGTGGTAAGAGGGGAACCGGAAATGATTGTATGTGATTGGACAAATGCTCTACGGGATGGTAAAGACTGGGAGTCAATAGCCGGAATTTCGTTTCTGAAGGAAGGTGTCAGAGTGGATAATGTTTCCTATCCTTTAATGAGAGATTTAGATGCTCTTCCTTTCCCTGCGCGTCATTTTATAAAAGATAAAGTATATAGGAACCCTAAGTTGAAGTTAACTCCTTATACTACGATGGTTACTTCTCGTAATTGTCCTTTTAAATGTATCTATTGTGTTCCGAGTTCTTTGACTTTTGCCCGGGAAATAGAATATAAGAAAGAACATAATAAGAAACCCTTCATCTCTTTTCGTTCAATAGAAAATGTGGATGCCGAGTTAAGAGAGCTTTACGAACAAGGATATAAGGCGATTGGGTTTATGGATGATAATTTCATCTGGACAGAAGAACGTACGCTGGCTTTTTGCGCTGCTATCCGCAAATATGATTTTAGATGGGGATGTCAGGCCCGTGTGGATGCAATTACAGAAAATATAGCCAAAGCTTTGGGTGATTCTGGATGTAGATATGTGGATTTGGGAGTAGAATCTTTTGATGATGCGATTTTGACTTTTATAAAAAAGGGAATTACCAGCGAACAGATTGACAAAGCGATTAAGCTATTGAAAAAATATCATGTCCCCGTCAAATTAAATATATTGATTGGAACCAGTCCTCTTGAGACGAAAGAAACATTAAGAAATACGCTGAAAAAAGCGAAAGCATTGCACGTGGATCAAATCATGTTTAATATTGTATCTCCGTTCCCCGGCACGGAATTTTATAAGATGGCTAAAGAGAATAATTGGATTCGTACGGGTGATTATATTCCTACAGATGTACAACGGGAGTCTATCCTAAATTATCCTCATTTATCATCTAAAGAAATGGAAAATATTTTATTTCAGAATAACCTGAGATATTTTCTATCTCCTTATTTTATTGTCAGCCAGATAAAACGTTTTTCCAGCTTCAAAGAGTTTCTATATGCTCTGAAAGTTTTAAAAATAAAATTATTTGGTTGATTATGAAGTTATCCATCATTATAATCACATGGAATTCACTTGATCTTCTACAAGATTGCTTGTTTTCTTTAAATGTAACTAAACAATCGAGAGATGTGGAAATTCTATTAGTTGATAATGGATCGGCTGATAAAACGGTTCCTTTTGTGCGGCAACATTACCCAAAGGTTAAGATTATAGAATTAAAGAAGAACAGGGGAGTGGCATATGCCCGTAACAGAGGTATAGAACAATCCTCTGGTAATTATTTACTTTTACTGGATAATGACACTCTTGTTAATGAGGAGGCGATTGATGGGATGATTCATTTTATGGACAATCATTCTGATGTAGGAATTTGCGGATGTAGATTAGTGGATAAAAATAATCGGATACAGGAAAGTTATAAGTGCTATCCGGGAATCAATGTAAAGATTGCGAATCTGTTAACCCGTCAAGGTAAGCATTCTTCTTTTGTAAATGAACCAGCTAACTCTGAAGTATTTGAACCGGATTATCTTATTGGAGCTTGTCAAATGATTCGCCGGGAATTAATAAATGATATAGGACTGCTGGATGAATCTATATTTTATGGTCCTGAAGATGCCGATTTCTGTTTGAGAGCAAGAAATGCCGGATGGAGAGTTTGTTATTTGCCTCGGTATTCCATTGTGCATCACTGGCAGAGGACGACAAATAAGAATCTTTTTTCTTCATTGGCATATAAACATATTTTTGGTTTATTCTATTTTTATTGGAAACATAAACGTCTATTTAAATAATGAAACAAACTTTTTTAACTAACGAACAAATATACCTCCGTGCGCCCGAACCGGAGGATCTTGGTGTTATGTATGCCATGGAGAATGATCCTGCTTCCTGGGATGTTAGCTCTTTTACAGTTCCATATTCTCGTTATATACTCCGTCAATATATTGAGGCTTCTCAGTGTGATCTGTTTGCGGATAAACAATTACGTCTGATGCTGGTTCGTCGTGCGGACAATGAGGTGCTTGGCACGATTGACCTCACAGACTTTGTTCCTATGAATGGACGCGCAGCAGTAGGCATCGCGGTGAAGAGTAATTTTCGCCGTGAAGGTTATGCCGGTCAGGGATTAGAACTGCTTATCATGTATGCGTTCGATTTTTTACATTTAAAACAGCTGTATGCGTATATATCTGTAAATAACGAAGCAAGTCGTAGACTATTCAGTTCTTGTGGCTTTATTCAAAGTGGGACGTTAAAAGACTGGGTTCGGAAGAGAGATGGATACGAAGATGTCTTTTTTATGCAGTTAATTAATAAACTAGTTTAAAGAGGGAATCATTGGGAAACGTGACCAAGCTTCATATTTCCCACCTAATTTTCCTAAAGCTTTTTTCCACATATTCTTTATTTCTTTATCCATCAGACTTGGGACATCTCCTTTTCCTATCATCCAAGTATTTTCTTCAATCTCATGACTTAATTGTCCGTCCTGCCATCCCGAATAACCCAGAAAGAAACGAATATTTCCTTCTAATGGCATTCCCTGGAGCACATAGCGCTTTATCGCATTGAAATCTCCATTGAGGTACATTCCTCCACCCACAGCAAGTGAGCCTTCTACATTTTTGAGTGTATGTAAATAGAAAAGCGTATCCGTTCCCATCGGTCCTCCTTTATACAGAGGAATAGATTCCAAGTATTTAAATTCTTTCACCACGTCGTTTAGCATCATTGGCATCGGCTTGTTCATGATAAGCCCCATAGATCCTTCTTCTGTATGATCAACCAGAAGGACAACCGAACGACCAAAATTCGAATCACGCAAGAATGGCTCGGAAATAAGAATCTTTCCCCGGGATGGCAATGCGTTGTTCGATTCAATTTTGAAGAAATTCTGATTCTTGTCCATCGTAAAATCAATTATTATATTAAGATTTACTACAAATTCACGCCTCTAATATAATAACAATTTTATCACTTCAAAGATATTACTTGTTTTTTTTTACTTTTTTATTGGATTATTTTTTTCGAACAGTTGCATTCTCTCTTCTAATTGATTATATTGATGGTCTTTAATAAAGGAAGTGCAGGCTCTGAGACCCTCTTGCTGGCTACCAGTGGTTATCAATGAAATGGCGCTGACTCCATAATACATCAATTCTTTCATTAACTCTCCACCGGTCATCCCAGGGTATCCAATGGTAAAATAAAATCCATCAGCAATAGGTTCACCTAAATCATTATCATAAACCAGATAGAAACCGTGTTGCAGAAATATTTCTTTCAATTTGCGTGCACGTTCCCCGTAGACTTTCACTTCATTCAGAAAATTATATTTTCCTTCGTTTGCTGCTTTCAGCATGGCCGCCATGGCGTATTGGGCCGAATGACTGGTGCCCGATGAAAGTGCATAAAGTATCCGATGAATAAACACACTACCAAAAGTTCCACCTCCATACCGCTTGATAAAACCTGGATATTCCTTATTATATAAGGTGTTGGAAATGCAACTCACACCAATTCGTTGCCCTGCATAGCTAAAGGCTTTAGATCCTGAGATCAGTAAAATATAATTGTCTGTATAGTGAGCTACCGATGGTTGGTATGGAGCCTTATTGGGAGTACTCAGATCGATACGGAAGTCCATGGCAAAGTAAGCTAGATCTTCCAAGACGATTACGTTGTATTGGGTAGCCAGGGCACCGATTACTTTCAGTTCCGCTTCTTTGAGACACACCCAGCTTGGATTGTTAGGGTTAGAATAGATGATAGCGGAAATATTTCCCCGGCTAAGGTAACTTTCCAATTTACCCCGCAGTTTATCTCCTCGGTAATCATACACATCAAATGTCTCATATTTTTGTCCCATCACTGTCAGTTGTTGCTTTTGTACCGGAAATCCCGGATCAATAAAAAGGATGGTATCTTTTTTCTCATCACACTGACCACATACCATAAAAGAAGCATAAGTACCCTGCATAGAGCCGGTAACAGGAACACATCCTTCCGGATTTATATCTACATTGATAAAAGCTTTCACAAACTTTGAAGCTTCTTCCTTCAGTTCCGGTAGTCCGTTTATGTCCGGATACAAACTCGCAATTCCATTCTGCAAAGCCTCTATTTCAGCTTTTACACCCACTGTTGAAGGAGGAAGTCCGGGAACTCCCATTTCCATTTTAATATATTCCACTCCCGAAAGCTCTTCTGCCTTTGCGGCGATGGCTTTTACTTCACGGATTGTTGCCTTTGACAGATCAGAAATATGCATTTCGTTGATTGCTTCATCAACGAATTTACAGTCGATAGGAGTTTTTTTCATGTACCTTTTGTATTTTATTGTTTGTTGCTTCCTTATTGAGGTGCAAATATAGAGAATAAATCTCAGTTCAAGGTTTTTGATTTCCAAAAAAACGCTGTATAACCCATTCATAATCAGTTTCAGGGTGAAAAAGTTTAAAAATAATATTTCAAAAGTATTGCAGATTCAAAAAGAACATCTATCTTTGCACACGCAATCGGAAATGATGGCGACACATAAAAATACTGGTGCGTTAGTTCAGTTGGTTAGAATACATGCCTGTCACGCATGGGGTCACGAGTTCGAGTCTCGTACGCACCGCAGAAATAAAGAGCGCTGAAAATAACTAATTTTCAGCGCTCTTTATTTGTCCATTAAGGAATGCGCCATCGGGGCTGGGGAAGTAATGTTACTTTGCTAGTTTAAGAATACGCAGAGCCCCTCTGAACACAATCACAAAAACAATGCTTCCCACTATTAAGTCCGGTAAACTGCTGTGTAATAACCAGACTAAAATTCCTGCAATAATTACCCCAAGGTTAGTAATAACATCATTAGACGAACAGATAATGCTTGCTTGAATATGTTGTGCCTTATTATCTTTTGATTTTTGTAATAAAAGGAGAGAAGCTGTATTTGCTAAAAGAGCGAGTATAGAGATCCCGATCATTACTTTAAAATCGGGTAATTCTTCTATTCCAATAAAACGTTTTATTACTTCAAATACCCCTAACAGAGCTAATAAAAGTTGAAAATACCCACTAAAAAGGGCTACTCTTTTCTTTTTTATAATAGTAGCGCCCACGGCAAGCAGACTTAATCCATAGACTAAAGTGTCTGCAAGCATGTCCAAACTATCAGCTACCAATCCCATGGATCTAGAGAAGATACCCGTTGTAGATTCCAGTAAGAAGAATATAAAGTTAATCAGGAGAACAATCCATAATATTTTTCTTTGATTATGGTCCTCACTTACTTTTTCCACTTCTGTTGTTTCCACGCTTTCAAGTAAACGAGAGTTTAAATTTAGTTTTGCAATCTCTGTTTCAATTGGTTTAACTTCACCGGAATGTGTGACTACCAGTATGCGATTTGCCAAGTCATAATTCTGATTTACAATTGAATCCAAATTTTGTAACTTCATACGAATCAGATTTTCCTCAGTCGGGCAATCCATTCTTTCTATTTTAAAGGTCGATTTTTTCATTATTTAAATTTTTATTTTAATTCCTGCATTCATAATAAAACCATCAAGAGGTGCGTAAATATCCCTGAATATGGGATTCGTTATAGTTCCGGTATAAATAGTATCAAAGCGAGTTTGTCTTCTGTCGGTAAAATTCTCGAAGTTAGCATATACAGATAATTTTTTCCAAATCTTTTCAATCATAAACCCGCAAATCAAGTATTGTTTTCCCTCAAGTCCGTCGTTTAATTTCTGTGGACTGAAATAATATGCTTCAAGTCCTATTTTCCATTGATCTTCCACTTCATACATTAACACGGAGTTCAGCCTATGTTTGGGCGTTAGCACACTGGCATATTTTATATCCTTTTCTACTGTTCGCGCGTCCGTATAAGTATAGCCAAGATATAATGCAAAATCTTTATATCCTATTTTTACATTTGTTTCGCTCCCCTTACTATCCGTTTCTCCCTCAATATTATTGAAACGATATAATCCGCCATTTTCTGGCTGAAGCAATAGCGGATGATGCAAATAGGTGTAAAAGAACAACTGATTGATGCTGAATGTCACCTTATCATCAGCAAAAGTAGTCATATAATTAAAATCTACATTTGTTCCATAGCTTCTTTCCTGTTTATTATTGTCTTTATCTATCGGCAACACATTTTGATATTGCAATCGTTCACTGTCTTCTGTAAATATAGTTGGAGTTTTATATCCTAAACCACCACCTATCCGGGATGAAAACCGGTCTGTAATTTTAAATTTCGCAGAAACACGCGGAAGAACAGTCAGACCATAATTAACAACATAATCCGTTCTAAGTCCGGTTTCCAGATTGAGCCAGTTTGTTACCTTCCAGTTATTTTGAATAAATGCTCCGGTAATTGTTTGATGATAATCTCTCAAATAGAAATCCGCTATTTTCTTTTCTTTGAAATTATCAGTCCACAGATTCAATCCTGCCACCCATTCAGTCCGTTCTTTTGTAAAAGTATAAAAAAGCTCGCCGAATGTTGCTATCTGAGTTCCTTCAAAAGAGTAATCAGGAATATTTATATTCCGCTTAAAATAACTTATACTATTTTTAAAACCAATCTTACTTTGTTCATTGAAGTGATGTTCAAATGATAACTGTGTGGAGTAACGCTGAGTCTTATTCCTTTCAAAATAAGAATGTATATTATCTCCTTTTCCGTCAATATACATAATATCTCCACCCAATCGATTCTCTATCGTTGAATTAATTCCAAAGTTCAATTCCGTGTTTTTATTAAAATAAAGGAACAATTTAGGATTAAACACAAATCTATTAAATTGGGGGATTGCAGTAAATCCGGTATTGGAGGGATCATATGCTTCATTTCGATTATAGGATGCAAATATTGTAGTGCCTATTTTATGAAAGCGCTGACCATAATAAGCGCTCACATCCAGTCCTTTTCCTGTGGTTCCGTTAAGATGTATTCCCAGATCACGCTCTTCAGTAGGAGCTTTGGATATTAAGTTGATCAGTCCAGCAATCGCACCTCCTCCATATAGCGTTGAAGTAGATCCCTTAATGATTTCAACCTGCTTTAAGTCAAGAGGAGGTGTTTGCAATAATCCTAATCCACTTGCGGCTCCCGAGAATATAGGAAAACCATCCTTTAGAATTTGAGTATATCGTCCATCCAGTCCTTGAATACGGATAGAAGCATTAGCAGAAGTAGCGGAAGTTTGTTGAGTGATGATTCCGGTACTTTCATTTAATAACATTCTAATATCCCCCGGTTTCATGGTACCTTTTTCATCAAGTTCCTCTCCTGAAATGAATTCCACCCTTGTTGGTATATCTTTTATCGTTCGCGTACTCCTTGTGGAAGAGACAACAATCTCTTCCAGCATTTTTTCATCTGAATTTAGTAATATTTCAATAGGCTTTATCGATGATAATGGAAAGGTAAATATCTTTTTTTCTTTTTCATAGCCTATATAGCTGAATACGACTGTTTGTTCTCCGTTAGGAATATTTGTTAATATAAGTAATCCCGTTGAATCGGAACTTGCTTCGCCAGTAGCGTGTTCCGTCTTAGCGTTCACACCAATAAGAACCTCTTTAGTCTTACGATCTTTCAGAATCACTTTTAGTACGTTTTGTGCAGATATGTTTTGTATGGACAGGAGGATAAGAATAAATAGAACAAACTTTATTTTTATATTTTTCATTATTAATATGAGTTTCTAATTAGTTGATATGACATACTATAGAGCTTATAATGAGTCTCAATATTTAACTCATTATAAGTAGTTCAATAGCTGTTAATACTTTACAGCTATGGCTAGTCCATTAAATATTTATAGCTATAGGCGGTTGCCAGATAGAAGGGACAAATCTGGAAATAATTTTCTGCTGATAAAAAGAAACTGGTTTTTCCAATTGTATGGACGGAACGTTTAAAGCAAAGAAAAAAGACGGAGCCAGACATCCGGTGCACATATTACAGTTTAGAAAAGGAGAGCAGCAATCCGAACAAGTGTTGCAATTATCATGATGGCAACTTTGTGATTGTTCGCTATTCAGGTTTTTGAATAAACATTTATCTTCTAAAAAACAGGGTGCTGTTGATAGCAACAACACACAGACTGCTAGTATAAAAGAAAAATGTTTCATTATTAATAATTAACTGTATTCTGAATTCTTAGCAAAGGTAATACTTTTTTTGATCTGAAGAGTTATTGTATTTGCTTTGGAGAAATTAAAATTATTTAAAATTGCGTGTCCCTTATCTTTTATATTGATAAAAATATTAGATTTAGATTTGTATTGTCATTTTTTATAAATAATGTATCTTAGAATTATTTTTAATTGCAATTATTAAAATAAATATAGTCGTTTTGCTATAAAAAGAAAAAAAAATAATATCTTTATGACGTTTATTGAGCATTTTTTAAAGTTATAAGGATGTTTAATTCTAAAAAAAATATAAATACATTGAAAAACTAATTGATAATGAAGCGAATATTGATTACCGGAGGAGCTGGTTTTATTGGCTCGCATTTATGTACCAGATTAATAAATGAAGGGCATGATGTTATTTGTTTAGATAGCTATTTCACGGGCTCTAAGGAAAATGTTCAGCATTTAATGACCAATCCTCATTTTGAGTTGGTTCGTTATGACGTTACCAATCCTTATTATGCAGAAGTTGATGAAATATACAATTTGGCATGTCCCGCTTCCCCCATCCATTATCAATACGATGCTGTGAAAACAGTAAAAACTTCTGTTATGGGTGCCATCAATATGTTAACCCTTGGCAGACAGGTAAATGCCAAAGTTCTTCAAGCTTCTACCAGTGAAGTTTATGGAGATCCCATAGTTCATCCTCAGACAGAAGATTATTGGGGAAATGTTAACCCTATCGGCATTCGCTCTTGCTATGACGAGGGAAAGCGATGTGCGGAAACTCTTTTTATGGATTATCATCGGCAGAAGAAACTTCGTATAAAGATCATTCGTATTTTTAATACATATGGTCCCAATATGCACCCGCATGATGGTCGGGTAGTCTCTAACTTTATTGTTCAGGCCTTAAAGAATGAAGATATCGCGCTTTATGGAGACGGTAGCCAAACCCGTAGTTTTCAGTATGTGGATGACCTGATAGAAGGGATGATCCGTATGATGAACACCGAGGATGATTTTATTGGTCCTGTGAACATTGGTAACCCACATGAGTTTACTATAAAGGAACTTGCTGAAAAGGTGGTTGCACTTACCGGTTCAAAATCGAAATTCATATTTAAGCCATTGCCTTATGATGACCCGAAGCAGCGACAACCTAATATCTCTTTAGCTAAAGAAAAGCTAAACTGGCAGCCCACCATTCAGCTAGAAGAAGGGCTGATCAAAACGATAGATTATTTTAGAAAAATAGTTATCTAATAATTGATTTAACTAACATAAACATATAACAAACTTATAGAATGGCTGCAAAAATGCGTATGGAAATTAACCACTCTGAATATAAAATATTGGTTGTTGATGATGTGTTGTCAAATGTGCTGTTGCTCAAAGTTTTATTAACGTCTGAGAAATTCAATATTGTCACGGCAATGAATGGTACCCAGGCACTGGAATTGGCTCAGCAAGAATCACCCGATTTAATTCTTTTAGATGTAATGATGCCGGATATAAGCGGATTTGAGGTGGCACAGCAACTAAAATCAATGCCCGACTTTCATGAAATACCCATTATATTTTTAACAGCTCTCAATGCAGCGTCGGATATAGTGAAAGGTTTTCAAATGGGAGGAAATGACTTTATCTCTAAACCATTCAATAAAGAAGAATTAATTATTCGTGTGATGCATCAGATATCTTTGGTAGCAGCAAAACGAATTATTGTTCAGAAGACAGAAGAGCTGGAACGCACTATTGTGGGGCGTGATAAACTTTATTCTGTTATTGCCCACGATCTTCGTTCACCCATGGGATCCATAAAAATGGTACTCAATATGCTCATACTCCATTTGCCTAGTACAAAGATAGGAGAGGAGATGTTTGAAATGTTGAATATGGCGAATCAAACTACCGAAGAAGTTTTTTCTTTGCTGGATAATTTATTGAAATGGACAAAAAGTCAGACCGGTAAATTAAATGTTGTTCCTCAGGATATTGATGTTGCAGGAGTCGCAGCCGGAATTATTGAAATATTTTCCATGGTTGCAGAGCTCAAAAAAATAAAACTAACGTTACAGGCTCCCGATCAAGTGGAAGTTCGTGCAGATATTGACATGCTAAAGACTGTAATCCGCAACCTGATTAGTAACGCGCTTAAATTCAGCAATCCCGGAGGTGAAATCCTGGTGAATGTTGAGGATAAGGAAGATAGGGTAGTGATCAGTGTGGCCGACAATGGATGTGGAATCAAAGAAGAAGATCAGGCTAAGCTGCTTCATGTAGATACTCATTACACTACTTTTGGTACCAAAAATGAAGAAGGTTCCGGTTTAGGACTTCTGCTTTGTCAGGATTTTGTCCGTAAAAACGGAGGCGAACTTTGGTTTACATCCAAAGTAGACGAAGGCTCTACGTTTAGTTTTTACATACCCAAGAAATCATAGAATAATCACTTCTCTTTTATTGATAATTCCATAATCACAGGATTATGGTCACTAAAATCAATGGAAGGGGAGTTATATTCTCTGCCCGATAACTCTTTTGAATGAAAGATGTAATCAATGCGCAAAAATCTGTGGAGATATCGGAACGTAAATCCAAAGCCCGAACCCGCACTTTGAAATCCATCTAGCAAATCTCCCTTCATTCTATAATAGGTATAAGACAAAGGAGTGTCATTAAAATCCCCGCACACTAGGATTGCATGCTTGGTTGTATCAATCATTTGGTGTAGTATGTCCGCCTGATTCGCCCTGATTTTAGCATTTTCTGTTATTTTGCCCAAAATCTTTTTTACCGCGTATTTTTTCGATTCATAATATCCGGCTGTGGTTACTTTGTAAAGCAATCCTTTTGTCTGGTTAAAGTTTGTGGTTTGTAAATGACAATTGAAAACCCGCACTGGCGTATGGCCGATTCTAATATCCACCCACATAGCACTGTTATCCGAAGAAAGGAATGGAATGTTTGTGTTATTATCTATTGGGAACTTACTAAACACCGCTAAATTAAAACCTGCGCTCTTGTTTTTGTGTATACGAACATATGGAAAATCCTTGAATACCTTGTAAATGCTATCCATCTCAAAAGATGAACTTTCAGCCACCTCCTGTAAGCAGACCACATCTACCCGTTTTTCCTTCATTAATTGAGCCACCTCTCCAACGGAATAGATGGAAGGATCTCCGTGAAAACTTTCTACATTATAGCTTGCTATTCTGATTAATTGTTGATTAGATATAGGTTGCGGTTTTTTAAAGGAAAGCTGATACATACTACAGATATATTCATGGTTGGCCAAAATAGCAATTAAAGGAATCCATACCCACATTTTCCATCGGATGGCCCAGTAAAGCAGAATGATAAAATTCAGAGTCAATAAGGCAGGCAATAGAAAACCAAGGAGCGGTAATATTTCCCCTTTATTTGGATTGTTATGAGATCCCATTCCTACAATAATAGTGAATATAGCCAATGCAAAAGTAAAAAAGACAAATAGGACATAAAAATATAACATAGTTGCTTTTTTACCCATTGCTTACAAATATTTTTTCAACGTTTTAATTAAAATATCCTTTGAAATAGGTTTGGCAATAAACTCATTGCATCCGCTTTCAAAAGCCACTTTCCGGTCTTCTTCATAAGCGTATGCACTTAAGGCGATAATAGGAATGTCCGGAGATACTTCCCGAATAATACGAGTAGCATTCAGACCATCCATATTTGGCATTTTTATATCCATCAAAATTAAGTCCGGATGATGTTTCTCAAATAAGGAAATCACTTCCACTCCATCGTTTGCATGAATCAGTGTATAGCATTTCCCAATCATTACATTCAGTAACTTGAAATTACTCTCATTATCTTCAGCAACGAGAATCACGCGATCCTTTTTTACAGGAAGTTCCGTATCTTCAGTCGTTTCGTTTTCTTCAGCTGCTTTGATTTGGAGAGTTTCATTATTGAGCGAAACGTATGGATGGGTAAATGTGAAAGTGGTGCCGTCTCCCATCTTCGATTCAACTTTAATAGTTCCCTTCAGTCTCTCCACAATAGATTTGCAGATTGAGAGCCCCAACCCTGTTCCTTGAGCAAAACTATCTAATTTAGTGAAACGGTCAAACACATTCTCAATCTTATCATTAGCAATGCCCATGCCAGTATCTTTTACAAAGCACTCTATCATCTTATTATTAAGTCGATACCCAAATGAGATATTTCCTTTCTCCGTAAATTTTATCGCATTTCCTATTAAGTTGGAAAAAACCTGAATAAGTCTGTTTTTATCACTGTAGATCCATAAATTAGGATCCGAATCCACAAAAATAAGCTGTACATCCTTCGAACAGCGGAATCGGTGCATATCATAAACTTCCTGGCACATCACGTTGAGATTAATGGGTGCCTCTGTAAATTCCATCATCCCCGATTCAATTCTCGATAAATCCAGAATCTCATTAATCAGTTGCAACAATCGGGCATTGTTTGCCTCTACAATATTATAATAATCCATTCTCTCTTCAGCATTCTGCGTATCGGCAATCACCCTCGAAAAACCAACGATTGCATTTAGCGGAGTACGAATTTCATGACTCATATTTGCTAAAAAGGCAGATTTCAGTTTGTCGGACACTTCCGCTTTTTCTTTTGCCGCGATCAGCTCCTTTTCCATTAGTTTTATTTCAGTGATGTCCCATCTTAACGCGACAATCAGAGGAGGCTTATTCTTATTATTAATTAGTAATTTCAGCTTATTAGTAATATATTTGCGTCCTTTTCTGTCAGAGCTTTCGGCCACATATTGAATATCCTTTCCGTCTTTTTGAATCGCTAAATCTTCATTTCTGTAAGTGATGGCCACCTCATCAGGGTAAATATCGAAATCCGTTTTTCCAATTACATTTTTCTCAATCGGTTCATTTTTGCCATATGAGATCCCATTTCGGTAAATATATCTAAAATCATTGCCAGTATCTTTCACCGAAATTTCAATTGGAATATTTTCCAATACCGTATGCATAATTTGGTTCAATTCTTTAACCTGATTTTCATACCTGATTTGTTCCGATATATCCCTTCCAAAAGTCCAGATCGTGTCTTCTCCATCGGAATCTTTTACCAGATACGAGAAAAAATCAATAGCCAAGATGCTTTCCAAGTGTATAAAAGGCTTTACCGTAACATATCGAATTATTTGTGTAAGGTAAGTAAACTCCTGAAACATATTTATCCATCGTTCTTTCAGAGCCGCATCAACCGGAAGTTCATTCACCTTTACAGTCGATAAATCCCGATCGGGAGTCAATAGATAATGCTTGCGAAACTGTTCATTTGCAAAAGTAAGAGTGCCGTCGGGTTTTATTGCAAAAATATCTTCGGAAGCATAATCCACCGCTTTGGTAATTTTCATCAAATTCTCATCTAACTTAATAATATCCGTAATGTTTTGATGATAACCTTCTATCAGTACATTTTCTCCTTTCACTTCACGACTGATCACCTTTAATCGAATAAAAAAAGTCTTAGTTTCTAGCAGAATCCGGTATTCAAAAGTATCTGTCTTCATTTGATGCAGATGACCGTTTAGCCATGCTAAAAATCCAGGTTGGTCATTCTTATTCATCATCTTCAAGTAATCCTCTAATGAAATAGATTTATAGTTATCACTGTTGGCCATTGCCCCCGTGTAACCTTTGTAATTGAATATTTGAGTTTTCGAGTCATATGTCCATTGACCAATCTTCGCTCCCTTTTCAATGACCTGCAACTCATTATTCATTTTTTCCAGTTGCAGTTTAGTCTTGCTCCTGTCAGTGATATCCCTATATTGACAGAGAACCAATCCCTCCTCATACGGATACATAATGCATTTAAAGAAATATATTTCTTTGTTCAGAGGTAGTTCGTAATTTTTTGTAGAAATGATTTTATCATTTACCACCTTATTAAACTCTTCTTTAAAAGTCTTCAGAGTCTTTATAGGCAATAAGTTAAAAATATTTTTACCGATTAATTCTTCTTCCGTTTCAATGAGTCCACAATTCGGACGGATAGCAATGTCTACACAGATACCACTGTAGTTAATGATAAACATAGTATCCGAAGTCATCTGCAATATTTTGTCCGAATTACGTGGATCATGCAAAATATTTCTCATTCTTATCCTTTAAATTAGATGTCGATATTAATCAGCGAGTTATAACTTAACAAAGGTACAATAAAATTGCAATAAAAACATTTTTCCTTAAAAATATTTAAGACGCTCTATTTACTTTTTCCCAGACCCCGTTTCCTTTTTTATTTTTAAGATAAAGCGCTCCTTTAATAACATTTACATTCATAAAAAGGAAATAATAAGGGATGAACAACACTTTATTCTTTATTTGTCTGGTAGAGAGATAATACCCCCACATTCCCGATAAATAAAAGATCCCCTGAAGAATAAGAAAAATTAAGTACAGCCCGTCTCCGTAAGCCATTACAAGAATAATGTTTAACGGAAGCATCAGAAATAAGCATAGAGGAGTCACGGACCACCTCAATACCCGATGCGATATATACTGAAAACATAGCATCCTGTAGCGGAAAATATTTAGTAAAGAACGTAGTCTCCAAATCGATTGTAAGCCACCCGCGGCAATGCGTACTTTTCTTTTTTCCTCCTCCTTCATATTGTCAGAGGCACATTCTATCGCATAAGCCCTGTCACAATAAGCTATTTTATAACCCTTTTGGGCAATTCGGAGTGACAAAATAAAATCATCCAGTAACGTATTCTTTTCCATAGATTCAAATAACCCCAAGCGGATAGCAAATAATTCCCCAGCTGCTCCTACAGCGCTATATAGCCGAGAGTCCAGCGACTTCAAAGCCGATTCATACTTCCAGTAAAGACCTTCACCACCCCCCGCGGCTCCATCCTTTTCCTTACACGCAATCCGCTTCTCTCCCGCCACACATCCTACATTTTTATCCGTAAATTCCCTTACAATTTCCCGAATAGCTTCTCTGTTAATCATGGTGTTCGCATCCGTGAACACCACGATGGGAGACATCACATACTCCATCCCCCGGTTTAGCGCAGCCGTTTTTCCCTGCCGTTCAGGTTGATAAATAATCCTCACCCTTGGATAAGCCTTTAACAACTCATTGGTGCCATCATTACTTCCATCCGTCACCCATACTATTTTTAGCTTTCTTTCAGGATAATCCAACGCTTCGCAGTTTGCCATTTTTTCCTTCACCACTGTTTCCTCGTTGTAAGCAGTGATGAAGAGCGTCACCTCAGGCAATTCACCCAATAGAATCTTTGATCTCGGCTTTCCGAATGCCTCCTTCACCTTCACCATCAAATATAGCACAATGCCATATCCCAGGTAGGTGTAGAATACCACAATCAGACAAGTCCAGAAAAGAGTTTCGATGGTTTTCATTGAGCGCTTATTTTATTAAATTCGAATCTTCGTCTTTATAGTCATACTTGGATGCCTTTTTATAAAGGGCTTTAAAACTTTTAGTTGCTTTTGTTAATCTTTTAATAAAGCTTTTAAAAAAAGAACCGTCAGCATTCAATGTCCCATTACTAGTTAAAGCCCGGGCCTTTCTATCAATAATAAAAACTAATTTACCCTGTTTCTTTAAAGCTAAAGCCAGTGAGCCATCCTCTCCACGGATAATGTCTGTTCTGAATCCTATTTTACGTCCCATTTCTGTATTAAATCCAAAGACCATACCTCGAACACATAATTCAGGACGCTTGATGGATTGAAGTTTTAAATAGCAGTCTCTTAAAAGTTCATAGAAGAATAATCCGATTCTCGAATGTTGTTCATCCGGCATGAAACTCCATAAAGAAAAGGCACAAGATACGCCCTCTTTTTTCAAATGATTTACAAATGTCTGAATGTAATATGGAGGGTAAAGTGTGTCGGCATCAATGCAAATATGATACTTTCCCCGGGCATGATCTAATCCACATTGGCGCGCATACCCCGGCCCTTTTTGAGGTTCATCCAACCATTTTACTCCCGAAAGATTTAAAACGTCAGTGGTATGGTCGGTAGAATTATTGTTTACTACAATTATTTCGATGGGATAATCGCATTTGTTTTCGCTTAATGACCATAGACAACTTAATATGTGATTTTCTTCATTATGAGCAATAGCTATCACTGAAACCAAAGGATTGTCGTGCTCCTTTAATTTGAGTTTATATTGAATCTCTTTGATGGTAGCCTCTGGTATTTCATCCAGTGGCTTTTCGAAAATTGATAAATAGTTTGAATACCAACTCATGATAGAATAGATTTATTTTCAAAAATAAGATTTTTATTTCGAATCTAATAGTGAATCAAAAAGTTCTTTCCATTGTAGTGCGATATTCTCTATTTTAAAACGTTCTACATTTATTCTTGCTTGTTTTCCCATTTCTTTTCTAATATCTTCATGTTCTATAAGATAGCAGATTTTATTAGCTAGTTCCTGAATATTACCATTTTCAACTAATAAACCGTCAATTCCATCTTTTATTATATCTCTTGGACCGCACGGACATGCAAAAGAAACTGGTGGCACTCCACAGGACATAGCTTCTGTAATTACCATTCCAAAACCTTCATATCGCGAGCTTAGAACAAAAATAGAACTTTCACAATATTTATCTATAATATTGGAAACTGCTGATTCTAAAAAGCATGATTGTTGAATATCCATTTTTTTTAATTGATCTGAATATTTTTTATTATCTCCCTCTCCATATATTCTTAAAATCCAATCAGGATACTTTTTTGAGATGATTCTCCATGTTTTAATTAATAAATCAAATCCTTTCTGATAAACATATCTGCCTACAGCGATCACTTCTTTATTACTACAATCCGATTTTTTATCAGGAAAGAAAGGGAGCGGGTTATTAATAACTTCCATATTATTTAGTTCCACCCATTTTGCT
This sequence comes from Bacteroidales bacterium, assembly GCA_015654535.1. GTDB lineage: Bacteria > Bacteroidota > Bacteroidia > Bacteroidales > Bacteroidaceae > Bacteroides. The sequence goes on along the minus strand of JAATGU010000022.1, from coordinate 10,457 downwards.
TTATCTTCATAGCTCAAAGTTATGAATTTATTCAATTTACGAAGCTTTCTTAATAGTTGCATCATCCATAATTTTTCTACGATTTTTTTTATGAATTTTAGTGTTTCTTCTTCTTTAAAATCACGAAAGTTATCTCTATTCACATGTATTTCGCCAATTTTTATGCTTCCATCCTGTATAGAATTAATAAAATTAATTTCTCGGCGTAACATAGATACAGTAATATCAGGCTTTATCTGAAGCAGGCACTCTGTTAGTTTCTCTTTATAGATTCTTTGTTTATTTAAATATATTTGTGCTTTTCGCAGTAATGGCTTATCCCATAGTTCTTCGAAATTTATATCCAGGTTTATTACATGTATTTGGGGTGATAATGAGTAATAGGACTGTCTATCTTTGCCATCTGTCAGAATAATATAAATATCATATCCAAAAATATTTGCAAAGTAATTAGCTTTTATAGTCAGTACTCTTTCTATACCACCAGAAATATACAGTGAAGGTAAACAATAGGCTATTTTTCTTTTTTCCATATTATTCATTTCTTAAAACTTCATCTACCACTTTTTGCATTTGATTTACCCATGATAAATTCTCTATGGAATTTCTAATTTCATAAGGGGTATAATTGCATTTTTCATAGAACGAAATAATTTCTGAAATATTAATCGTAGATTCATCTGCCAGAGCTTTTAAAATGTATGGTTTATTCTCAAAATCAGAATCAATTTCAGAGTAAATAAAAGGAATTCCACGAGCTGCGTATTCCCGGTTTTTTAGTGTTTTTATATTAGTTATATGGCTCCTGTGACGAGCCAGACTGGCAATACCGAAATTTGCTTGTTCAAATACTTCGTCTAACTTATCACCAAATAATTGTCCATGAAAAATAATGTACTTCTTAATTTTATATTCCTGAATAATAGACTCAAAAATGGACATTTCAGAAGATCCAACTCCACCTACCACGTGAAAATAGACTTCTCGATCGTGAGAATGTTGATAATATTCACCAATTCCTTTCATAACCCGATCAAAACCGTGCCAGTAGTGAACCTCTGCTACTCCAATTAAATGAAAAGGAGAGGACGGTTCCCTTTGTTCTGTTTTTAATTTTATCTGACTAAAGTCTATGCCGTTAGAAATTTTTATTGTTTTAGCTCCGAATATGGTGTCATAATCAGAGAAAGTACTGATACGGAATAGCTGCTTCGCCAGATATTTACGGAAACATTGATCTGTCCGTAGTTCTATTTGAGATTGTAGTGGAAAGCCTTTGTATTCTTGATCATAAGGATAAGTTGGGATTTCCATAACTACTATTACTCCATGTCTTTTTATTTTATGCAAAAAATGAATTGTAAATGGATTTGCATTGTGATCTGAACGCATATAAACCAATTGTATTTTTTGACTAATTATATACTGACTAATTGTTTCATAACAAATACGTTTTTTAATAGGAGATAACTTTCCGCATCCGTAATCCTCTATTATATCTTCGTTAATCATTCGCAGCCGATGTCCGTTGGGGCCTACCGTATAATAACATAAATCCACTTTGTGTCCGGCTTCTTTAAGTCCGTTAACCTGATAGTGTATTTTTTTGCTGATACCACTATACTCAGAAAATCCATGAAATATTAAAAAAAGTATTTTCATGATTTTTTTAATATTTCGAAAAGTGACACCCATTTTTGCATAATTATATCAGGTGTATAACGTAGTACATTTTGCCGTGCCATTTTACCCATCTCTTGTCTAGTACTAGGAGAATCAATTAAAAGTTCCATTGCTTTTGCCAGGCCTTCTATACTACCATTTTCTGTGAGCATTCCATCAACTCCATCTTTAATAATATCAGCAGGTCCGTTGGGACAATTAAATGCAATGCAGGGAAGCCCACATGCCATGGCTTCAATCAAGACTAAACCAAAACCTTCAAAACGAGAGCTTAACACATAAAATGAACTTTCAAGATATTTATCTATAATATTTTGTACAGGTTTTTTAATTATAAAACTATTTTGTAAATGACGTTTTTCTATTTCTTTATTTAATATATCGTGTTCTTCTCCTTCTCCATAAATAATTAATTTCCAATCAGGATATTTAGAAGCGATTTGCTCCCATGCTTTTATAAGTAAATCGTAACCTTTCTGTTCCGATAAACGTCCTACACTAATTATATATTTATTTTCACACATGCTGGTTTGCTCTGGATAAAAAGCAACGGAATTGGGTATTACAGTAGCTTTGATGATTTTCTCCCAATCATTAGCATCTCTTTCTGTCAGAACAACTAAAGCGGAAAAATGGCTAATTGCCTTTTCCATTTTTTTAGTCCACATTTTTCCGACTATTTGATATGGAATACTACGTTGCTGCATTAAATGTAAATTGCGTAAAAAGGGCTTTGCATTGTGCGCTTCTGCTATTTTTAGGCTTCCGTCTTTTATGTTTGTCAGAAAGTCAATGTCCCTACTAATCGTTGTAATGGTGAAATCCGGATGTATGGATAGCAAGGTCTTTGTGAGTTTTTTCTTGTATATACGTAATAGCTTAAAATAAATCCATCCTCTTACAAAAAAAGAGTGATTATATTGTTTATTAAAGTCAACTCCCAAGTCTATATGTTGGACTTTTTTTGAAAGAGGAAAAAATAGTGGCTTTCCATTTTGATGTGCAGTAATAATATATATTTCATAGCTACATTTATCAGCTAAATAGTTTGCCTTTTCTGTGATAATGCGGTCTGCACCTCCTACGGTGTTTAGTGCTGAATATATATATACTATTTTCATTTTTAAGTATTGTTTATTATACAAAGATATAATTATTTTGATATTTTTCTCTGAAATATTTTATTTTTATATTAGCTTGGACTATATTTGTTTAAAATATAATTAAAGAGAATGAAGATAGCTATAATAACGCCAGGAATACTTCCTGTCCCTTCGGTAAAAGGAGGGGCGGTAGAAACATTAATAGATTACATTGTTGAATACAACGAATGTTTTCTTAACCATGAAATAACAGTTTATGGGGTAGATGATAATAAGTTATCTGATTTTAATTTTAACAACTACAAGAAAACTTGTTTTGATTTGCTTAGACAACAATCTTTAAAATACAGGTTGAAAAGAAAAATATACAGTCTTTTACATCATGACTTTTATTATAATTCTTTTTTAGATTACTTTATAGCTTCAATTGGCAGGAAGATATCTGATATGCCGTTTGACGTAATTATTGTTGAAAATCGTCCTGGGTTTATTTTACCTTTATCTTTATGTACTAATACAAAAATAGTCCTTCATTTACATAATGATACTTTAGATAAAGAGACAAAGAATGCTAAGGACATAGTAGATTGTTGTTCAGCTATATTAACTGTATCCGATTACGTCAAACAAAAGGTTTGTTCCATTACTCCTACAGATAAAGTACATGTTGTGTATAATGGGATTGATTTAGATTGTTTTCAAACTCCACATTCTTTTGATCTTTCTCGGACTATTTTAGGTTTATCCGATGATGATTTTGTTGTTGTTTATACAGGAAGAATTGAACAAATAAAAGGAGTTAAGGAATTGTTAGAGGCATTTACACTATTATCTGATCACATAAATATTAAACTTCTTATTGTTGGGGGAAATTTTGATGGTAGCAATGTTGAAGGGCAATTTATGACTGACATGCGAGAATTGGCCTCTCAAATTCATGAAAAGGTACTTTTTACTGGCTTTCAGCCTTATGAAAAAATTCCTGCAATTTTGAGTCTATGTGATATGGCTGTGATTCCTTCAATATGTGAAGACGCATTAACTATGGCCTCTTTGGAAGATATGGCTTCCGGGTTGCCTCTTGTTGTAACCAGATCTGGGGGGATTCCTGAGGCTGTTGACGAGGAGTGTGCTATTATTGTAGAGAGAGACTCTAACCTCGTTGAGAATATTGCAAAGTCTATTTTGATTTTATATGATGATCAAAATATGAGATTAGAAATGTCAAAACATGCAAAAGAACGTTCTGCTTTATTTACTAAAGAGACTTTTTGCGAATCTTTCTTCCAAATAATAGAAACCTATAAAAATTAATTCTTGTGCATTATTCTGGTTGTAAATTTTATTATTTTGTAAAAAAAAGAAAATCTTAGCATAAAGTTTTTTAGACCAAGTGCTCCAATATATAATAATATAAAGTAGACGGTTGAGAAAAGAAACACAATGCATGCACTAAACATAATGAGCTGTAATATTCCATGTGAGGGATTTATAGGTAATAGAGGAATACATAAGCTAATTAATATGAAAGAAAAAAGTAGAATACCATAATATTTAAATATCTCTTTCCAGTAGGTCATTATAGGCAAGTTTAGTCCTTGAAATAGATAGTAAGGTTTCCATATCATAATAATGATTCCTGTGCTGATAATTTTACCTAATAAGATGCCTATAATACCGAATTTAATAGCTGTTGATAATGTTATAATTAAATTTATAATTACTTCAGTCCAAGCAGACCATGTATCAGCAAAACGACCTAGCGAGCGATTATATATATCGACTATACCTCTGGTTTGCATAATAAATAAATTAATTAATAGTAAAATCAATATATTATGGTCCAGAAGGTATTCAGCTCCTAACCACCATATAATAAATGGTTCAGTCAGATAGTATAATGAAAAAATCATAACTCCAGATAAGAAGTAGCGAACTGATGTTAGTTCCCAAAATACGGACATTATTTTCTTTTGATTTCCTTCAGCTATTAAATTACCAACTCCAGCACCTATTCCATCAAACGTAATGTCCATGAGTGCCATGAGTTTATAAATTATTAAAGTATAGTTGCCATAAAAAGCGACCATCTTTAAAGAAACAAATGCAAAAACTAATATTCCATCACTTTTTCTTAAAAAAAAGTCTGTAATTTTATGCACAAAAACTTGCTTCGTTTTTTTTATTATTTCTGGATATTTAATTAGTAAGATTTTCCCTTCTTTTACTGTGGTTTTTAACCAAGGATATTCTTTATTAATTTTCCAATTAAGAATTATACAACTTATAATTCCAAAAAGGAACTCAATTAAAACCCATAAATATAAGTTTTTATAATAATAGGATAGCCATATTTGAATGACTACTTTTATGAGGTTGGCTGTTTGAAAATAGGCTGTTACTATATAATTTTTTTGGTCGGCACTAAGTAATATCTGACGATAATTAATAAAATATCCAATTAAAGAGGAACCTAAGAATGAGAAAAAAGAGAAATAGATTATACCCATGCTGAGCACCGAACTTTTAAAAATAAAAGGGAAAGAAGCACTTATTAGAAGTCCGCTTATTGCTATAATTTTCCCAATTTTTCGGTAGAGATAGCCAAAAACTGACATTATCTCCATTATTTGTTCTCTGCTATTGTCTTGTAATGGTTTAAATAAAAAGTAACTTATGCTTAATCCTATACCTAATTCTGCAAGATTTAATAATTCTAATATGTTTTGAAGAGTTCCGGTTAGTCCGATGAAATCTGTACCTAAACAATTTAAAAATATTTTTCGAGAGATAAAAGATAGAGCTAATCCGATTATATAAAAAAATAATCCGACTCGAACATTCAGTAAGCTTTTATGTACTCTGGAATTTGACATTTATGTGTGCACTTAGTTGTTATTTGAGTAGAAATACAAGAATAGTTTTTATCTTTAATGACTTTATGTTATTCTGTTTAATACAATAATAGATAATTTTGATTTTCTCTTTAAATGAGAGACTATATGCGTTTTGTATGATAACATTTAACATGATTTTTATATATTCTAATATAGTGGTTTTTATTATAGTAGATTTTTCATTTACATATATTTTTAATTCAGCTATAACGGTAAAATAGCCTTCTATATTTTTCCATGAATATTGTTTGGTCATAGTAGAATTCTCTCTTATTCTTCGTTTAAAGAAATTTTTCCCAATACGACCTACCTTTTCAGCCTCAATATATAGAATTGCAGAAAAGAGTTCATCTTCATGAATAATTCCTGGATAAAAAGTCAAATTAATTCGTTGAAGATAACTTAATCGGATAAAGCTCATCCATGGCGCAGGTCGATAGAGATTTCTATTTATCAATTCATTTAATAACTCAATACCATTATAAACTTTTTCTTCAATTTCAGGACGGTGATAATTGAAAGAGAATGATAACTCTTTGTTTTCGCAAATAATTTCCGCATCAAAAAAAACAAAATCTAAATCATCTGTTATACATTTATTATAGCAGCATTCTAAGGCATCTAAATCTAGTAAGTCGTCGCTATCCATAAAATAGATATATCCTCCTTGTGCTTTGCTTATACCTAAATTTCGTGCAACGGATTGCCCTTGGTTATTCTGACTATAGACTTGTATTCTGCTATCGTTTTGAGCCGTCTCATTTATTATTTGTAAACTATTATCGGTAGACCCATCATTTATAACGATGATTTCAATCTCTCTTAAAGTTTGATTGACAATGCTTAAGAGGGCTTCTTTCAGATACTCTTCTGTATTATATACAGGTATGATGACGCTTACTTTGGGATGTATTTTAGTCATTTTAATAAACTATTCCTTTACAATCATTTATAATATAGATCCCTGCTGGGAGATAAACTTCTGAGGAATTATTGGTGGGAGGTAACTGCTTGATTAACCTTCCTTCAATGCTATAAATATTAAGAGGGATAAGCTCTTTGCTTTTAATTATGAGTTTACCTTTACCAGAATAGATTTTTATTTTATTTTCTTCTATAACGGAGTGTATTGATGTAGAAATAGATGGCTTTATTTCTATTAAATTCATTGGTGCATAATATCCATATTTATTGCCAAATGGTTCTCTCCATGAACAGACCAATAAGGTACTATCATCTACGATCACATTCTTTATTTCAATAAATTTTGAATTATTATTGTTAAAAAAATCCGACTCTGGTGTATAAATTAGAGAATTATTGGCCTGATATCGATAATTCTGGAAATCTGTACTACTCCCATTCCTGGAACCAAGAACCCGTACATCATAAACGCCATTGGGTACTTTAAGAAACCCAGCTATAAGTCTGCGATTCTCAGGGGTCATTTCTGTATCACTTCCAAAAAATGTAGAATATTTAATAAATCGATCTGGATATACTCCTTCATCTCCAGATAATGATGGATCTAGAGATGATGTCCCTCTACTTATTCTTTCACTAATTCCATATTTATCCATTGCAGTTTTAATTTCAGCAGTATCTTTTGCCAATTTAATTAGGGGATTATCAGAAGTGTCATATAGTTGTACCGCTTTCCATCCTTTGTATACATTTAAATTTATATTATTTAGCATTTCTCCGTTTACAAATTCTTTTTTATTTGTTTGGTTATCTCCACTAAACCCAACTACAACTTTATTTTCAGATTTTATTAATTCTATTTGTGCTGAAACTATTTTTGATTCATATAAAGCATTTTTGAGTTGTATATATATCGTTTTATTCCCTAAATCAGATGAGAGATTATAAAGAGTTGAAGTAACTAAAGGGAGCCAGTTCGCATTTTCAAAGTCAGGAGATTCACTGATTCTGTAATAGGCAGCTGTTTCACTAACAGAGAATGAGACTGAAACTAAACTGTTACCTGTCCTTTCTGCTCCATTATTGATGCTTAATCCTGTAAGTACAGGGGTAGTCAGCATTGTATTGATACGATTTATATAAGGCTCTTTTAGCTCCGGTTTTAACTGAGATACGAAATACATTGCATCTTCGTACGTTTCAGTGGTTTTTTCTTTTTCATAGATAGAGACGTATCTTTCGGCTCTTTCTGGCAATGATTCATTGAAATCCAAATTGATTAGCAATTTATTGTCATTAATGCCAAAAGAGGTCCCAAAAACATTGTCTCCCGATGCTACATTTATTCCATTTATAGTTGAAATCCCGTTTAATAGTACCGAAAGGCTCTGAAAATAAAAATTGTCTTCCACAGGTATATCCAATGTGAAACGGATTTTTTGGCCTTCCACTTCTTTCTTGACGGTGGCATGTTCTTTCATATACCAATACTCAAAAAATTCATCTATCGAAGGAAACCAAACGGAATCATCTCCTGAAGCTCCAAATCGTGATTCTATGGAATTTAAAAACATCTGTTCATCTGTAGCATTAGTCCTATGTTTTCCCAAAATCAACCACGTTCTAAGCTCCTCTGGTCCATCATGTTCAATCTGAAGTCTTGTTATCATATCAGAAATATATGTACTGGCTCCTCCAAATGTCCGTTCTACTGTAACATCTGCTTTGTTTAATGTAAAACCATTTTTAAATGGGTATACTTTTTTTATTCTTGTATCTCCACTCTGAGCAATCATCATTTGTATTGTGGAGCTCTTTTGTGAATATGTTAAATATTTGTGATCTCCATTCGGCTCAATCATTACTTTAGGTACCCTATCAGTAAGTGATAAAAAAATGCTGGAATCTTTAGCTAATGCAGCGTCAAAGTTGGATTCTCCACTACCATCGTAATCTTGTAAATCATGATATCCTAAAGTGAATCCGAAATCTGCCATTAACCGAGCTTCTTTGGCTGTTACCCACGGATAAGCGACACCTCCCAGATAATCTCTTTCTCCTAAATCCCATTGATACGCAGATACAGTACTTGCAAACCGATGCTTCACACCAGCACCGTCTGTATACTCTAAAAATTTTGAAGGAACAAATCCTGAGCTTTGACATATGTCTTGTGCCATTCCTAAATGATAAAAAAAAGAATATCCGGTAGCACCTGTCCAAGGATTTACGCCGACTTCATTGGAAACATATTTTTTATTGATTAATGAAAATATATTGTTCCAAATGTTATAAGAATCGTCAGTAGTCCAAGAACAAATTATTTTCTTATTATATTTCAACTTAGGGAATTCTAAACTTATTGCATTAGCGTCTACTCCCGTAGGCACAGTAACTTCAAAAGTAATGGTTTTTTGAGTGTTATCCGCCTGCAAAGGGAAGATACTTACTAGGAAAGATGTTGTTATTATCAGGATGAAACCAAATATATTTAAATACGCATCTTTATATTCAGGTCTAATAGTTTTCATCATTCTCATTATTATCGTTTGAAATTAAAATATTATTTTAACTTATAGCAAAGACAAAGATAGTATAATTATTCCATATAAAAATGTAATTTTACGTTCATTACAAAAAAAATGAAACAAACTATTTAATGGACAATAACGAATTATTAGAAAAACAATTTAAAGAAAACAAAGAGGATTTGAAGCTTCGTAATAGAGAGTTTAGGAGGTGTGCAAATTTGTTAGTTACTATCTCTTGTTTTTCAGTGATTAGGTAGAAATTTAGAGATAAAAAACGCTTATTATAGCAACATTAATATATCTATGAAATAAATTTGGATGAAATGTAGTATAGAAACAGACTTTTTGAGATATGGGAGCATTTGCCTGATAATGAGTAAGTAATAGTTATTTTAAAACGTTTTTTAAATTTAGGCGCGTAGGGTGCGTAGGGTTTTTCTTAGACTTTATATACTAATATAGATAGATATGATTTATATAATAGTATCTATTAGTATAGGGGTTTGAAAAACACCCTCGCACCCTACGCATCCTACGCGCCTTGTCACCAGTTTCTATTTCTTTGCTGTGTTTTTTGCTGCTTTTTTTTTAGTTTTGCTAAAAATATATCTCTGGACTTCTTGTTCAAGATGTCTGGAGTCTTTGTGAGAAATGTCTGTACTTATTTCATGAGACCGTTCATTTTATGGTTCTCCAAGAAAAGAAATAATAAGTTCCACCTGCTTAGGGGTAAATATCCGATCCATACGATTGAAGCCGGTGGTGATTAGTTGTTCTTTTAATTCCTTGTTGCGCTCAATCCACTTGATTAGTATCCGCTGCGCCGACCGGTCGCAAAACTGTGGATTGTATTTTCTCGAAAGTTCTGTCCGTGTGTAGCTCCTTAGTTCAAATTTTTCATTGTCAGTCATAATCATTTTATTTTTTTGTTTCATTCTTTAAAGGTAACCATTTTATCTTGAATAAACAACTTCTTAAAAGGTAAAATACATACAATTACTTACTACTTTATACATTTTTTTATCGTTTCTACCTTTGTGTACCACTTTGTGGACGTAGCTTTTTACTGATAGTGTATCTTTGTAGGGTCGAAAGGGAAGGGCCCTCCCGGAGACATAGTATTAACCTATTTAAAAGTAAAATAAAATGAGTGTAAAGTATTCTGTTGTAGAGAGAAAGAATCCAAGAAAGCCTGAGGATCCTAAAAAGTTTTATGCACAAGCACAAGGTAGTGGAGAGGAACATGGCGATCGCGAGCGGGATCCTGGCAGGTTTATGCACTGTCATTCAGTTAAGCCTCAGGCATCTTCAAGCAGGCG
>JAATGU010000013.1 GCA_015654535.1 Bacteroidales bacterium | reverse complement strand
CCTTCAAAATTTAATTCATTACTTTGTAAACGCATAAGCTTTGAGTTTGATGAATATTTGAGTTCTACTGCTACAAATATAATAAAGCTCTTGGCTTATGCTATTATTAAGCTAATTCGCATTACAAACATAGGAACTAAGATATTTATCTTGATAAGCTTTTTTTAAAACTGCTCTAAACGTTCTAAAATAGGCTGAAGCTGAATTTTGCGATAACTTTAAGTCTTTGTTCTTTAACTGATTGGAAGAGAGAAGATATTCCCTGAATTTTTGACATAGATCGGTAGTTAAATCACCAAAACTACATTTACCATTTGTGAATTTATCAAAATGGAAATAGACCATAATCCATTTGTTACCTTTTGTTTTTGCTAAGTCATAGAAATAATCTAAAAAGCACATTTTAAAACGCGATTTATCGATAAAATCAAATTTCTCATTGATAATTTGAAGCTCTCTTAACCCTTTCATAGCTGCAGCTTTGGCTTTTTTTTCTTTGACAAGCCCCTTTTCAGCTGCTGTTACTGGTTTAGATTGAATATAAATACTCAAGAATTCACGTCTTGTAAATTTGCCTGTTTGAGGGTTCTTGATTGCAGGATAGAAATCTAAATACAAGGACTGTTCTTTCCCGCCCTTAATTGGTTTTTGTCTAAGTGATACACTCATATGATTTTTTTTTACGAGGTGGATTTTTCTTGAAATAATTATCTATATGTTTTTGACTAATATATGTCTTTTTACCTTGTTTCTGAGTTGGTATATTTTTCTCTTTTATTATATCCCAAATACGACGTGTCTTCAATCCATATTTAGAAGTGATATTTTCGAGGGTGTAGAAATCAGTAATCGGTTTGGAATCTGTTCTTTGTTGTGGCTCATAGGGTATCGATATTTCCAGAAGTTCATCAATGTCTTTTCGACGAATTATAGTGATGCGACTCGTTATTCGTACTGCTCTAAGTTTTTTCGTGTAAATTAAGTTATATACGGTTTTTCTGCATACCCCCATTAGTTTAGCCGTTTGTGTGCAATTCAAAAACTCCCGGTCTTTGAAGTCAGCAATAGGTTGATTCTTGATTATTTCATCAGTTGTTTTTTCAATCCGGATTTTATTTTGGATTCTTATATTTGCTTTGTATGCACGGCCGTTACAGGTGTGAGTGCAATATCGTGTGCTTTGTTTTTTAGCTATAAACACGCAACCACACCATTCACATACTTTGTGTATTTCTACAAATTTACTGCTCATAATTTCGCCTTTTTTTGTGTACTATCGTGTATGATCGTGTACTGTTGTGTAAATACGTGCATTTAAGTATGCATTTAAATTGTGCTTTCTACTTTTTGAATTATTAAGGTACAACAAAGGTACAAAATAGAAAGTAATAATCATTACTGTTGATTAAAAAAGATAAGGTCCGGATATAAAAAAATCCTTGAAAAACAAGGCTCTTATTATGTTTAGTGATTAATTGTAATGAGGCTTAATTGTTAACTATTTTCCGATACAAAAATGCGAAAAGATGTTACCTAGTATCTCATCATTAGAAATAGTCCCCGTAATCTCTCCAAGATAATGCATACATTCTCGGATATCTTGCGAAAGGAAGTCACTCGAAATATGATTATGCAACCCTTCTTTTACACGTTGGATAGATTCCAATGCATGAGTGAGTGCTTCGTAATGACGAACATTAGTAACTATAATATCATTCTGAGTCACACTGGGGAAATTGGCTGTTTTTACAAGCATATCTTCCAATGATTTTGTGTTTTCCCGATTCTTAGCTGAGATAAAGATATGGGTAGTTTTGTTTTCTATAGCAAAGTGTTCCAACTCATTCTTTTGACTGGCATTTATCAGATCGCTCTTGTTGAATACCATAATAAGTTTTTTTCCTTCACATTTGGGCAAAAGTTTAGCGGAAAGTTGTTCAATCTGCTTCTGACTGTCTGTTGCATCGATCATCCAGAGAACAATCTCAGCTTGCTTTAATTTACGATATGTGCGCTCTATACCCATACTTTCTATCTTATCACGGGTATCTCGAATGCCAGCTGTGTCTATAAATCGGAAAAGAATTCCTTGAAGATTCATGGTGTCTTCTATCACGTCACGAGTGGTTCCATGAATTTCGCTTACAAGAGCTCTTTCTTCATTGAGCAATACATTCAGTAGGGTGGATTTTCCGGCATTGGTTTCTCCGATAATAGCTACTGGAATTCCGTTTTTTATAACGTTGCCCACATTGAAAGAATCGGCAAGACGTGTGATTACTTGTTCTATATTATTGGTCAGTTTTAAGAGTGCTTCCCGATTGGCAAATTCCACATCTTCTTCGCTAAAGTCTAACTCTAACTCTATCAGAGAGGTGAAATTGAGTAACTGAGTACGAAGTGCTCCCAACTCTTCACTAAATCCTCCACGCATCTGGTTCATGGCCAAGCGATGAGTGGCGGCTGAAGAGGAAGCAACCAAGTCTGCCACAGCCTCGGCCTGACTTAAATCCATTTTTCCATTGAGGAATGCACGTTGGGTAAATTCTCCCGGAAGGGCGGAACGGCAACCTTTTTGAATAAGTAGTTGCATTACCTGTTGCAGAATGTAAGATGAACCATGACAAGCAATTTCTGTAGAGTCTTCGCCAGTATATGAATGCGGGGCACGAAATAGGCTGACTAATACTTCATCTATTACTTCCTCTTCATTACAGATCCGTCCGAAGGTGAGTGTATATGCTTTTTGAGTCTGCAAACTTTTCCCTTTCTGTGCAGATGCAAAGATAGAGTCAGTTATTACTATGGCTTCGGGACCGGACACTCTAATGCTCCCGATGGCTCCTCCTTGCGCTGTGGCTATGGCGCAAATTGTATCTTGATTCATCATTTCGTTTTATATTCTATCCAGTACGGTTTTGATTAATATATCAATGGAATTTTTGTATCCGGTATTTGCTTCCTTGATGAGGCGATTAGCTATTACCATACATACCGTCATAGCTTTATGTCCCATTAGTTTACTTAATCCGGCAAGAGCAGAACTTTCCATCTCAAAGTTAGTAATTTTATAGCCTTTATATTCAAAAGTTTCGATTTTTTCATTTTGTTTGGGGTCGGCTAGCGGAATGCGAAGCTCACGTCCTTGCGGACCAAAAAAACCTCCGGTGGCAATGGTAACTCCGTTGACCATGTCTCCCTGATTGATGCGGGATATTAGTTCGGCATTAGCATCTATTACATAAGGAGCACAGAGTAGGGGAGACCAGTCCATGTGTTTTTTGAATGCTTCTTCAAAGGCCAGATCACATGCTTCATTTCTTCCTGCATAGAAGTTTAGTAGTCCGTCGAATCCAATGGATTTCTCTGAACAAACAAATGTTCCTACCGGAGTATTGGGTTGCAAACCTCCGCAAGTACCAATACGTACCAACTCCAATTGGCGGAAATCTTTTTTCTCTTCACGAGTTTTAAAGTTTATGTTAGCCAAGGCATCCAACTCATTGACTACAATATCAATATTATCGCAACCAATTCCGGTGGAAAGGACGGTAATCCGCTTTCCTTTATAATGCCCTGTGATGGTTCTGAATTCACGGCTTTCTACTTCATTTTCTTGGCTATCAAAATGAGAGGCAACAGTGGCTACTCTTCCAGGGTCACCTACTAATATTATTTTATCTGCTAATTCTTCAGGTTTAAGATGTAGATGAAAGACTGAACCGTCGGGATTAATGATAAGCTCTGATTCTTCAAAATGTTTCATAACATTTTATTTTTTAAGTTGATATATAAAATAAATGTTGCCATAGCGACTCTAAAGTACAACCATGGCAACACTTGTTATTGGTTTACCGATTTTCTATTCACCCAATGGTTTATTAGGGTTCGAAGATACTGGCTTTGCTATATTTGAACGCATTGAAGTATCTGCTTCAATGTTTTTCATTCTATAATAATCCATAATTCCAAGATTACCGCTTCTGAAAGCCTCTGCCATTGCTTTTGGAACTTCCGCTTCCGCTTCGATAACTTTTGCACGTGCTTCCTGTGCTTTGGCTTTCATTTCTTGTTCCAAAGCCACAGCCATTGCACGACGTTCCTCTGCTTTTGCCTGAGCAATATTTTTATCAGCATTTGCCTGATCTATTTGCAGTTCGGCACCTATGTTTTTACCAATGTCAATATCCGCGATATCAATGGAAAGTATTTCAAATGCAGTTCCTGCATCGAGCCCTTTATGTAATACGACTTTAGAAATGCTGTCCGGATGTTCCAAAACATCCGCATGGCTGGTTGCTGCACCGATGGATGCAACGATACCTTCGCCTACCCGGGCCAGAATAGTATCTTCACCTGCTCCACCCACCAGTCTCTTGATATTGGCGCGAACGGTTACTCGTGCTTTGGTAACCAGCTGAATACCATTTTTTGCCACGGCATAAACAGGGGGAGTATCAAGTACTTTTGGATTAACAGACATTTGTACTGCTTGAAATACATCACGGCCGGCAAGGTCAATAGCTGTAGCCATTTGAAAAGATAATTCAATATTTGCTTTTGAAGCGGAAACTAAAGCATGCACCACCTTTTCTACATGTCCACCTGCTAAATAATGAGCTTCTAACTCATCACGAGTAATATTCCTGAGTCCAGCTTTGTGAGCTTCAATCATCACAGGTACAATTACATAAGGAGGGACATTACGAATACGCATTAAAAATAGTTGTATCAATGAAATATTTACGCCAGAGACTTTAGCTGAAAGCCAAAGAAAGAAAGGAACATAATGAAAAAAAAGACTAAGGAATATAATTCCTCCTGCAATCAGCAGTATAGTTAAAAAGATGGGGCTAATCATTTTTTATTGTATTAATTAATAATTTACTTTATTGTGCTTCTCCACGAGGATACTTCCATCAATAATGCGGGTAACAATAATAGGAGTTCTTTCATCTATAAATCCATCAATGGATCTAACTTCCACATTGTGTCCATTTACATCGGCCATTCCTATTAAAGCCAAGCGAGTGACAGTAATGCCTGTATCACCAACCTTAACACTTTTTTCTGCTTCATGGTCTATTGTTGAACTGATATCTTTTGTTAGTGCCATTTTATCTAACGTTTTGGATTTCATAAACAAAATGAGAGTTCCTATACAAGCGATAGCAGATGCAGCAAGTGTAACAAATCCTGCAGAAGCGCTAATGTTGGCAAATGCATAATAATTGGCATAAGTCAAACATAAAAACGCAAAGATTCCGGCTATACTAATGCCAGGTATAACGAAAATCTCAACCAGGAATAATAAAATACCTGCAACAATAAGTCCTATTATAATAAGTATATCCATTTACTTTCTTTTTGCCAAATATAAGAAATAATATTTGATAATTCTATTTCCTTAGAAAGTTATTTTCTTCGTTACGAATGCTAACTTCTAAGGTTTTAGTTTCTTCACCAATTTGTTCTACTCTTTTTTCAAGGTCGACAATCCCTGCGGTGAGAGATTTGCGCATTTCTGGTTTTGATCCGCTAAAGAGCTCGCGTTGTTTTTCTAGTTTTTTAGCTTGTATATTATAATCTGAAAGAGTTTGTTTCCATTCCTTTACTAGTTCAATGGCTTTAGGGGAAGTGAAATCTGTGAGTTTAGTGTATGTGATCTGATCATTGATCACAAAATTAAAGTCTTGTTCTATCTTTTCTATTGGTTTGCGGTTCATTGCGGCACTCAATCTTTCTTTTGCTGATTTAACCTCTGCAGTTCGTTCTTTCCAACTGTCTTTTAAAGAAGTTATTTTAGCAAGAGAGACTAAAGTCATATTATCTGCCGGATCAAAATTATAGGTTTGCTTTGACTGATTGGGGATGAAAATATAGATACAGACTTTGTCTTTAGGCTGATAACGATCGGATGCGAACCATCCTAAATTGTTATATTCATCGATTACAAACATATAATCATTGAATGGAGAATTAAAAGGCATACCTACATTTTCCGATGTGAGATAAGAATTTGTATCACTGTTAAAGCGAGTTACAAAAATATCATATCCTCCCATTGATCCTTCACCTTTTGATGCATAATAAAGTGTAGTTCCATCTGAAAGAACAAAGGGATAATTAACATCATCACCTGAGTTGATAGATTGGGGAAGGGGTGCGCCTTCACTCCATTGATTCAGCAATTTATTTTTAGTATAGATATTTAAATGATTGCTCTTTCCTTTATTTCCATAATAGAGTCTATTTTTTAGTTGAGTCTCATATACAGTTCCTTCATCATTCCCTGCTGTCTCAAAAAAACTGTTATAAGTCAATAAATTGCCACACTCATCGCTTATTTTATAAGCGTTTAAGAAGCCTTTTTTATCAACCACTAAACTATCAATAAATGTCACTTTTTCTACTCCTTTAATCATTTGGGCACCTAAATGAATTTTCTTTAAGATGCTATCAGCTTCACTTGTTGACTTTTTCCCTTTAGCCAGCATTGAAATATAAGTAGTATAATTTTTTTCGGCCTCTTCATAGCGATATTGTTCACTGTAGAGTTGCCCTAAATAGCGGAAGGATTCCTGTATTTTTTTATTGGCACTGATGATTAAGTGTTTTTCAGCTAAATTTTTTTCTCCTGTTTCATAGCAGCAGGCTCCATACCAGAAATGATAGCTAGGGTTTCCCGGATTGCTTTTTATATATTTTTGAAAGACTGGTTTTGCTTGTGCATATAGGCCACTTTCAAAAAGTTTTTTTGCTTCCTCCAGTGATTGAGCTGGCAAGGTAAAGGTATACAGACAAAGAAGAATAAATAGGATATGCTTTTTTCTCATATTCTTTTTTTTGTTTAATTATGAACGTTCAAAAATACAAAGATTTTAATGATTCTACGAATTCTACAAATTCTATTATGTTAATTCTTCTTTAAAACATTCTTTTTATATAATTCTCATTTACTTTTCCCTTACTTTTACAGCTTGTTTTTGATTTGACAATTACTTATTCGAAAAAAGAAAAAATGTTTGCAAAAGGTTTTTATGCGGTTGCTTTACTGATTGTTTCCAATGTTTTTATGACATTTGCTTGGTATGGGCATTTAAAAATGAAAGAATTTTCCTGGTTTTCTACTTTGCCTTTAATTGCGGTGATTGCTATTAGCTGGGGAATTGCTTTTTTTGAATATTGTTTTCAAGTGCCAGCCAATCGTATAGGATTTAAAGAGAATGGCGGACCTTTTACCTTAATGCAATTAAAAGTTGTTCAGGAAGTTATTACATTAATTGTATTTACCATTTTTTCTACATTGAGCTTTAAGACAGAAACTCTTAAATGGAATCATCTAGCTGCTTTCGTTTGTCTTATTCTTGCTGTTTATTTTGTTTTTAAGAAGTAGCTAAGTTTCTTTTTTATTAAATCTTGAGATTTTAAAGCAAAAGAGGCCGTCTCCATTGAAACCGCCTCCTTCGTTTTGTTTTGACTGTAAATAAAATTATGAGTAGATTCCGTCCTTAAATAATTTATCCATCGCAGCAGCTGCTTTTCTTCCATCACCCATTGCAAGGATCACAGTGGCGCCACCTCGTACAATATCTCCTCCGGCAAAGATGATAGGAATGGATGATTGCATATTGTCATTGACTATGATTGTTCCTCTTTTTCCTACTTCCAGACCTTTAATGGAGCTAGGTACGATTGGATTGGGAGACACTCCTACACTAACGATTGCCAAATCAATATCTATAGTTTCAATTGCTCCGGGAATAGGCACGGGACTTCGACGCCCGGAAGCATCAGGCTCACCAAGTTCCATTTTTTGCAAAACAACTTGTTTCACCCGTCCACGTTCGTCGGCAAGATATTCGATTGGATTGTGCAACGTGAGGAATTCAATTCCTTCCTCTTTAGCATGTTTTACTTCTTCCAAGCGGGCAGGCATCTCTTCTTCTGAACGGCGATAAATAATGATGGCACGGTCGGCGCCTAAACGTTTTGCCGTTCTTACCGAATCCATGGCTGTATTGCCTCCACCAATGACTGCAACTTTTTTTCCTAAAGTAACAGGTGTATCTGAATCAGGATTGGCTGCGTCCATTAAATTTACCCGTGTGAGATATTCATTGGAGGAAAGAATGTTGATAGAATTTTCGCCTGGAATATTCATAAAATTAGGTAATCCGGCACCAGAAGCTACAAAGAATGCTTTGAATTCTTCTTCCTGCAATTGTTCCACGCTAATGGTTTTTCCTACGATGCAGTCTTTTTCAAAAGTAACTCCCATCTTGATGAGATTATTGACTTCCACGTCGACAATGCTATTGGGTAAACGGAACTCGGGAATACCATATTTTAGTACACCACCAATCTCGTGTAGTGCTTCGAAAACAGTCACTTCGTATCCCAACTTTGCCATATCACCGGCAAAAGAAAGTCCGGCAGGGCCAGAACCAACGACGGCTATTTTAATTCCGTTTTTTGTTGCGATTTCAGGAACGGATATTTGTCCACTTTCTCTTTCATAATCAGCGGCAAAGCGTTCCATGTGTCCGATAGCGACGGCATCTTTGCCCATCTTCTTCACATAAAAGCATTGTGCTTCGCATTGTTTTTCTTGCGGACATACACGACCACATACTGCTGGTAAAGCACTCGTTTCTTTCAGTGCTTTTGCAGCCTCAAGGAACTCACCACGTTCTATGTTTTTAATAAATTTTGGAATGTTTATTTCTACCGGACAGCCAGTTATACAAGTAGGATTTGAACAGTCCAGACATCGCTTGGCTTCCTGCATAGCTTGCTCGGAAGTTAACCCCTGATTCACTTCTTCGCGGTTGTGTGAACGATATTCCGGATCAAGTTCGTTCATGTGCACCCTAGGAATATCAGTACGCTCTTTTGCTTTCATGCTTTTTCGCAACGTTTCACGCCATGGTGCGGTGCGATCTTCTGCGATTAGGCTTTTGGCAACTTTACATTCTTTTTCTTCTTCAAGTTTTTTAACTTCTTCTTTCTCAATTTCTTTAAAAGCTCCCATACGTCTGATCATCTCATCGAAATCTACTTGGTGAGCATCGAATTCGGGACCATCCACACAAACAAATCTTGTTTTTCCACCTACTGTGACACGGCAAGCCCCACACATTCCAGTTCCATCCACCATAATGGTGTTTAGTGAAGCTTCTGTTGGGATCTCATATTTTTTAGTTAACAAAGAAGCGAACTTCATCATGATTGCCGGCCCGATAGTGAAGCATTTGTTCACTTTCTCACGGAGAATCACTTCTTCCATACCAATTGTCACCAATCCTTTTTTGCCATACGAGCCATCATCGGTCATGATAATCACTTCGTCCGAACTTTCACGCATCTCTTTTTCCAGAATGATAAGCTCCTTTGTTCGTCCCGCCATTACAGTGATTACTCTGTTTCCAGCAGCTTTCAGTGCCTGAACGATGGGAAGAAGAGGAGCAATGCCTACACCACCTCCGGCGCAAATTACTGTCCCGAAGTTTTCAATGTGGGTAGCCTGTCCCAATGGGCCTACCACGTCCGTAATGTAATCTCCTTTTTTTAGATGACATAGTTTGGTAGAAGAAAGTCCCACTTCCTGGACTACAAGCGTAATTGTTCCTTTTTGTGCGTCGGCTCCGGCAATGGTTAGCGGCATACGTTCGCCTTTTTCACCTACACGGACAATAACGAAATGTCCGGCTTTGCGGGAGCGGGCAATAAGTGGTGCCTCAATCTCTAGCTTGAAGACTTTCTCTGAGAAATGTTCTTTGTTAATGATCTTGTTCATAATAGTGGAAATATGATATTTTAATTAGATTATTAGTATCAAAATGTGTCTATTTGCAAAGGTAATCTTCTAGTTCGTTATATCAAAACAATGCTGGAAAAACAAAAAGCGTTTCACTATACTTTAACATAGTAAAACGCTCTTGTTTTATGTTTTTTATGAAATCCTTTAGGATATTGATTAGTCAATCATTTCAAATCCAGTATATGGAACCAATATTTTTGGAATCTTTATACCTTCAGGAGTTTGATTATTTTCCAATAATGCAGCAACAATACGTGGTAATGCCAATGCACTACCATTTAGTGTGTGGCATAATTCTGTCTTTTTATCTGCTGCGCGGTAACGGCATTTCAAGCGGTTGGCCTGGTAAGATTCAAAATTGGATACCGAGCTTACCTCCAACCAACGTTTCTGCGCGGCAGAGAATACTTCAAAGTCAAAGGTAATAGCGGAAGTAAAACTCATATCTCCTCCACATAGACGAAGAATGCGGTAGGGGAGTTCCAGTTTGGTAACTAAATTTTCCACATGGGCAATCATCTCTTTCAAGGAAGCATAAGAATGTTCCGGTTTGTCGATACGGACAATCTCTACTTTATCGAACTGATGCAGACGGTTAAGTCCGCGTACATCTTTGCCGTACGAACCAGCTTCGCGACGGAAGCAAGCAGAATAGGCACAATTCTTAATGGGTAGTTCGTTGTCTGTCAGGATCACATCTCTATAGATATTAGTAACAGGTACTTCGGCAGTAGGGATTAGATATAAATCGTCCGTATTATCGTGGTACATCTGTCCTTCTTTGTCGGGCAATTGACCTGTTCCGTAACCAGAAGCAGCATTAACCATGTAAGGAGGTTGAATTTCCAAGTAGCCAGCTTCGCGGGCTTCGTCGAGGAAGAAATTGATCAACGCTCTTTGCAAGCGTGCTCCTTTTCCTTTGTATACAGGGAATCCTGCGCCGGTAATTTTTACTCCAAGCTCAAAGTCAATTATATCATATTTTTTGCAAAGTTCCCAGTGGGGAAGTGCGTCGACAGGAAGATTGGGATTTACTCCACCCATTTTCTCCACTTTATTATCATCAGCACCATATCCTTCGGGTACAGAAGGGTGGGGCAGATTAGGAATGGTGCAAAGAATGGCTTGAAGCTCAGAAGCAGCATTGTTCATCACTGTTTCCAGTTCTTTGTTTCCTTCTTTTGTTTGGCTTACTTTGGCGCGTGTCGATTCTGCTTCTTCTTTTTTTCCTTCCTTCATCAGTTGTCCGATGGATTTTGAGAGAGCATTTACTTCGGCAAGATTCTTGTCCAGTTCATTTTGTGCGGTACGTCTTTTTTTATCCAACTCCAGCACTTTGTCAATGGCTTCCTGTGCGCCTTTAAAGTGTTTCTTTTCCAGACCTTGAAGGACTTCATCGGTCTTTTCTGTAATAACTTTAAGTGTAAGCATATCTTATACTATTTTATGTTTTTTGTTTTGAGTCACAAAGATAAATAAAAATCAGATAAGATGAACTTTCTAAGCTTTCTAATCCTTGAAATAATAAAAAAAGTTCCCGCAACTAAATAGCTACGGGAATTTTTTTATATCATTTAAAATAAGATCAGTAATTATGCTTCTGCAGTTACTGTTTCTACTTCTTTCACTTCTGCAGGTAGAATAGATACGTATGAACGATCTTCTCTTCCTTTTCTGAAATTTACGATTCCATCAACCAAAGCATAAAGAGTGTGGTCTTTGCCCATACCCATGTTTAAACCTGGATGATGCTCTGTTCCTCTTTGGCGAATGATAATGTTACCGGCTTTGCAAATTTCTCCACCGAATATCTTTACGCCTAATCTTTTGCTATGCGATTCGCGGCCGTTCTTAGAACTACCGACACCTTTTTTATGTGCCATTTCTTCTTAAAATTTAATTGATTAAGCTACTACTTCTTTGATATTTAACTCTGTGAATTGTTGACGGTGACCGTTACGCTTTCTGTAACCTTTTCTTCTTTTCTTATGAAAAATGATCACTTTCTCTCCTTTAACAAGGTGGGAAATAACTTCGCAGACAACTTTTGCACCTTCTATTGTAGGTGCTCCTACTGTTACTACGCCTTCTTTGTCTACTAATAAAACTCTGTCAAATTCTACTGTTGCTCCGTTTTCAGCTTCTTGCATGTGGTGAACATACAGTCTTCTTCCCGCTTCAGCTTTGAACTGTTGACCATTGATTTCTACAATTACGTACATCTGTTATATTTTGTTATACAGGTTTTCTCCGGAAGGTGAATATTAATCACTTAATACTACTTAATTGACCTTGCACGGAATTATCAGGGCACAAAATTACTGATTCTATTTTGAACAGACAAATATTTTTCTGCATTTTTGTGGTTAATTGTTCATTAAATCATTGTTTATGAGTTTTTTTGAGATAAAGGAATAAATAAGCCCCTTCATTATATATTGCAACAGTCTTGTACAAAAGAATTAATTGTTTTGTACAATGTAATTAATTGTTATGTACAAAAGAATTTTTTCTTTTGTACAAGGAAAGACTAATGTCTCATATCGGATTGAATGATTTGAAAGTAGGGATAACTTTTAGTCCTCAGAAATCCTTTGGCCTATTTAGGGCGTAAATACCTAAAATAGATACCAATAGTAAAATTAGTTGATTTTTTCTTTTTACTAAGACTGTCTGATTTGTAATTTCTGTGCTACTTATTTTCATCAAAGTAGCTGAAATTAGTGATAGATACCCTCAAAAAGGTGATGGATGAATCGCTTCTGTGATGGATAAAGTGTAGGATAAGTCACTATCTTTGTTAATTAGTCGACCCTTAAAAAGTCAAAAAGTATAATAAAGAGAACTAAGTCCAGTTTTTTGGTTCTCTTTATTTTTAATATTCGAGATTATCCATACTATTATTTGAAGGCACAAAAGAAGGACTTTCCTGATCCATCTT